>NZ_JBAMDI010000034.1:0-87868 GCF_036961695.1 Pseudomonas sp. CGJS7
GCGTGCGCACGCGCAGCGCGGCGTGTCGTTGCTGGAGTTGCTGATCGTGATCGTGTTGATCGCCGCGATCGGCGTGCTGACCATGGCCGCCATGAGCGGCGGCGTCGCCGGCATGCAGTTACGCACGGCCTCGAAGGAAATCGCCGCGCAATTGCGCTACACCCGCAGCCAGGCCATCGCCACCGGCCGCGCGCAGAAATTCACCATCGATCCCAGCGCCCGCACCTGGACCGCGCCGAACGGGCGCAGCGGCGAGATCCCCAAATCGATCGGCATCGTCTTCACCGGCGCGCGCGAAGTGCAGCCGCGCCGCGGCGAAGGCGCGATCCAGTTCTTCGCCGACGGCGCCTCCACCGGCGGCCGGGTCAAGCTCAGCGCCAAGCAGGCGGCATGGAACGTCGACGTCGCCTGGTTGACCGGCGAAGTCAAACTCAAGCGCGGCGAGGCGCCGCGATGAGCGCGTCGCGCGCGCGCCACGCACGGCTCGGCTTGCCGCGCGCCGCGTTGGCGCGCCAGCGCGGCTATACCTTGCTCGAAGTGATCGTCGCCTTCGCCTTGCTGGCGATGGCGCTGACCCTGCTGCTGGGCACCTTGTCGGGCGCGGCCCGGCAAGTGCGTTGGTCCAGCGATGCCGGGCGCGCGGCGTTGTATGCGCAATCGCTGATGGATCAGGTCGGGGTCGGTCAGCCGCTCAAGCCGGGTCAGCGCAGCGGCGATTTCGAAAACGGGCGTTATCGCTGGACCCTGGGCGTGGCCCAGTGGCGCGATTCGCTGCCGGCCTCCAACCAGCCGATCGATCCCAACGCGATGCGCCTGTTCGAAGTGCAACTGGCGGTGGAATGGGGCGACGGCGGCCCGGGCCGGCGCTTGTTCCTGCGTACCTTGCGCAGCAGCAACGCCTCCAATGAGGTGTCGCTGTGAGCCGGCGCGTACGCCGCAGCGGCGCAGGCGGGCGTTCCGCTCGCGGCTTCACCCTGATCGAAATCTTGCTGGCGATGGTGTTGCTGGTCGCCGGCTTGGCCCTGGCGTTCGCCACGTTGACCGCGGCCACCAAGACCGCCTCGCGCGGCGAATCCTTGGCCCAGCGCAGCGAACGCGAACGCGCGGTCGAAGGCTTCCTGCGCAAGCGCATCGCCGCGACCCGGCCGATCCCGTTCGCCTTCGATCAAAGCACCGCGGTGCCGCAGCGCTTCGTCGGCGAACCCGACCGCCTGCGTTTCGTCGCCGACTTGCCCGACTACCTGGGCCAGGGCGGCCCGTATCTGCACGAGTTCTCGATCCAGAGCGACGGCGACCAGGCGCGGATGGTGCTGCAACTGTCGATGGTGCTGGCCGGCGAGACCATCAAGGACGAACGCCAGCGGCCGCCGGAGTTGTTGGTGGAAGGGCTGAAGTCGGCGCGCTTCCGTTATCGCTCGGTCGATCCGCAACGCGGCGAACTGGGTGAATGGCAGGAGCGTTGGCCCACGCCGGATCAGTTGCCGTTGTTCGTCGAAGTCACCATGACCGATCGCGACGGCCGCGCCTGGCCGCCGCTGGTGGTCTCCTTGCCGTTGGCCAGCGCCTCCGGCGGCGGCTTCGTGCCGGAGCTGTGATGGATAAGGTCATGGTTCGGGCCGATGTTGGGCGAACGCGCGGAGCGCGCGGGCGTCGGTATGCGGGACAGGGAGCGGTCGTGCGGGGAGTGGGGGGCGATGGGCTGTTTGTCGTTTCTAACAGAACGCGCGGTGCGGCGCTTCTGTTGGTTTTGTGGGTAATCGCCTTGTTGACCGCGTTGATCGGCGCCTTCTCTCTGACCGCGCGCACCGAAAACATGCAGGGCCGGGTAATGGTGCGCGGCCTGGTGGCGCAGAACGCCGCGCGCGCGGGCATGGAGTATTCCCTGACCCGGGTGGCGATGACCGATCAGAAACTGCAGTGGCAGCCCGACGGGCGCCCGCATCGTTGGCGCTACGCCGATGCGCAGTTGGAGATCAAGATCGTCGACGAAAACGGCAAGATCGACCTCAACCAGGCCGATGCGCCCTTGCTGACCGCGCTGCTGCAGGGCGCGGGCAAGCTGGAGCAATCCGAAGCGGCGCGACTGGCCGCGGCGATCATCGACTGGCGCGACGCCGACACGCTGACCCAGCCCGCCGGCGGCGCCGAGGATGCCGACTACGCCTCGGCCGGCCGGCCTTACGGCGCCAAGGATGCGGAGTTCGAAAGCGTGGCCGAACTGGAACAGGTACTGGGCTTCACCCCGCCGCTGTATGAACGTATCGCGCCGCACGTCACGGTTTATAGCGGACGCACTCGGCCCGAACAGGCCTTCGCGTCCAAGGAAGTGCTCGATGCTATGGGGTTGAACGGAAACCAGTTGGTGCAGCAGCGCGAAAGAAACCAGCCGGGGTCACAATTGCCGGGTGCCGGAGGCGATGGCGGGGTCGGCGGTCTCGTCGGCGAACGCAGCGGCACCTATAGTATCGACAGCCGTGCACGGCTAGCGGATGGCCGCGAATCGGTGTTGCGGGTGGTCGTGCGAGCGGGAGGGGGGGCGGTCCCAGGATTGCCATACACCCCGCTACGTTGGGAGGAGGGAGCTTCATCACGATGAACTCGCAAGTTGCCGAAGGCCGGTTGGGCAACAACCGGTTGAGAAGTCTGAGCGCGCGGCTTGCACCGGGGGCGGGCGGCTTTTTCTCATGGTGGGGACGCACGCTGGCGTCCTGGCTGCCGCTGCGCGCGCGCCAGGCGCTGGGCGTGGATCGCGGCCGCTTGTTGCTGCAGGTCGACGGCGATCAGGTCCATCTGCGCTTGCAGCAGGGGCAAGAAGTGCGCGATCTGGCGGTGCTGCCCGGTCTGGCCGGCTTCAACGCCGCCGGCGACGCCGCGCCCGCCGATCCGCTGGCGCCGTTGCTGCCGCCGCGGATTGCGGATTTGCCGCGCTGGCTGTTGTTGCCGCCGGCCGCGAGTCTGCGCCGGCGTCTGACCTTGCCGGCGGCCGCGGCCGATCGCTTGCGCGACGTGGTCGGTTTCGAAATCGACCGGCAAACCCCATTCACCGCCGACGCGGTCGCGTTCGACGCGCGGGTGATCGGACGCCGCGACAGCGACGGCCAGCTCGACGCCGAACTGGTCGCGGTGCCGCGGCAAGCGCTGGACCCGCAACTGGCCGCGATCGGCCCGCTGGCCTCGACCCTGGCCGGCATCGAAGTCTCCGGCAACGACGGCACGCCGCTGGGCGTGAACCTGCTGCCGCCCTCGCAGCGGCGCACCCGCAGCGATCCGTTCCGGTTCTGGAATCTGGCCCTGGCCGCGGTGGCGATCTTCGCCCTGGCCGCGGCGATGTGGCAGGTGCTGGAAAACCGCGCCGAGGCGATCAAGGACCTGCAGCAGACCATCGCCAAGAACGCCAACGGCGCCCGTCTGGCCGCGACCCAGCGCCAGCAGATGGTCGACCTGATCGAAGGCCAGGCCTTCCTCGACCGCACCCGCGCCGCGCGCCCGAGCACGGTGGAAATCATCGACGAACTCAGCCGGCGCCTGCCCGACAGCACGTACTTGGAAAAACTCGCGATCGAGGACGAAAGCCTGTTGATGATCGGACTCAGCCGCGAAGCCTCCTCGCTGATCGGCAAGTTGCAGGGCACCAAGCTGTGGCGCTCGCCGGCGTTGACCGGCGCGGTCCAGCCGGACCCGGCGACCAGCCGCGACCGTTTCACCCTCACCGCCGAAATCGGTCCGCCCAAGCCGCAGAACGGGGAGGCCGCGCGTGGCCCCTAATTCCACCGGCAATCGCCTGCGCGCCCTGACCGCCGACCGCGACCGCTGGCTGGCCCTGGGCCTGCTGCTGGCCGCGCTCGGCATCGCTTATGCGGTGCTGATCCACCCGTGGTGGACCGTGCCGATGATGGAGGCCGGCGAAACCCTGCACGGCCTGCAAGAGCGCGAGCTGCGCCAGCGCATGGAGCTCAAGCAGGCCCCGCAGATCAAACAGCGGCTGGAACAGGTGCGGCGGATGCAGGAAAGCCGTCCCGGCTTCCTGCCCGAGACCACCGCCGAACTGGCCACCGCCGGTCTGGTCCAGCGCCTGGAAACCGTAGTGCTGCAAGCCAGCCCCGGCAACCGCAGCTGCGGCATCGTCAATCGCTCGCCGTTGGCCGAACCGCGCCGCGACCGCTACGCGCGGGTGGTGGTGCAGGTGCGTCTGCGCTGCGGCGCGCCGGAAACCTCGGCGGTGCTGCACTCGCTGGAAAGCGGTTCGCCGCGCTTGTTCGTCGGCAACCTCAATCTGTTGTCCACCCGCGGTTATTTCGTGCCCGGCACCGCCGGTCCGGCCAACGACGGCGGCCTGGACGTGAGCTTCGATCTGTACGGCTACCTGCGTCCGGCCCCGGCCCCGGCCGCCGCGCCGAATTCCAACAACGCCAACAACGCCGCCGCCGGAGGTGCCAATGCGCCTTGACGACGCCAGTCCGCGCACCTGGCTGCTGGCCACCGCGGCCGGTTGGGCGCTGCTGACCTGGGTGCTGGCATTGGCCGGCATGGGCCGCAACGTCGACCCGTTGCCGGAAGACGCCAGCCTGGTCAAACCGCTGCCGCAGGTGCGCAAGAGCCCGCCGGACACGCTCGGCCCGCTCAGCCAATACAGCGAGATCGCCGCGCGCCCGTTGTTCGTCGACGACCGCCGGCCCAAGCCGTTCTTCATGCAGGGCAAGGGCGAGGGCGAGAATCAGGCGGCGGCGTTCGATTACCTGCTGACCAGCGTGCTGATCACTCCGCAGCTGTCGATGGCGTTCCTGCAGCCGGCCGACGGCAGCGAGTCGGTGCGGGTCAAGCTCGGCGAAGTGCCCGAATCGCATCCGGCCTGGCGCCTGACTTCGCTGGAACCGCGCCGCGCCGTGTTCGAAGGGCCCGAAGGCCGGCGCGAGCTCGACCTGCGCGTCTACAACGGCCAGGGCGGCGAGCCGCCGACCGCGATGACCTCGCCGCAGCCCGGCGTGCCCGCGCCGCAGCCGGTCGGGCGTCCGATTTCGGGCGGACCCTCGCCGCAGCCCAGCCGGCCGCCGCCGGCCGCCGCGGTTCCGCCGCCGCAGCCGGTTGCGCCGCCGCAACCGGCCAGCACCGAAGCATCCGCGCCGCTGACCGAGCAGGCGCAGATGGAAGCCATCCGCAAGCGGATCGAAGCGCGTCGCGCCCAACTGCGGCAGCAGCAAGCCGCTCAACCCCCGGCCAACACGCCGTAGAGTGAACGCATGAAGCTACGTTCTCAGCAGTACGCCACCCAAGCACTCGCCGCGGCGATCATCGCCACGCAGTTGGCCTCGTGCGCCAGCGTGATGTCGCCGCAGATCCACCGCGGCGGCGACCCGAAGTCGATGAAGGGCGCGCAGACCGAACAGGCCGGCGTGCGTTTGGTCCACAACGGCGTCGAACAGCAGCCGCTGGAAGGCAAGGTCGATGAGGACGGCCCGCAGGCGCAGATCCGCCGCGGCACCGGCCAGACCATCAACCGCAGCGCCGCGGTCAAGCCGCCGCCGGGGTTGCCGGTCACCACCGGCACGGCCTCGTTCAATTTCGAAGGCGAGTCGGTGCATGCGGTGGTCAAGGCCATCCTCGGCGACATGCTCGGCCAGAACTACGTGATCGCGCCGGGCGTGCAGGGCACCGTGACCTTGGCCACGCCCAAGCAGGTCAGCGCCGCGGAGGCCTTGAACCTGCTGGAAATGGTGCTGAGCTGGAACAACGCGCGCCTGGTCTACACCGGTGGCCGCTACAACATCGTGCCGGCCGATCAGGCGCTGGCCGGCAACGTCGCCCCGCGCACCGGCTCGGCCGACAGCGCGCGCGGCTTCGAATTGCGCACGGTGCCGCTAAAGTTCATCTCGGCCACCGAGATGGAGAAGATCCTCAAGCCGTACGCGCGGCCCAACGCGATCGTCAACGTCGACAACTCGCGCAACGTGGTCACCGTCGGCGGCACCCGCCAGGAGCTCGACAACTACCTGCGCACCATCGAAGTGTTCGACGTCGATTGGTTGTCGGGCATGTCGGTCGGCGTGTTCCCGCTGCAATCGGGCAAGGCGACCAAGGTCGTGGCCGATCTGGAAAAAGTGTTCGGCGAACAGAGCAAGTCGCCGGTCTCGGGCATGTTCCGCTTCATGCCGCTGGAAGGCGCCAACGCGGTGATGGTGATCACCCCGCAGGCCGACTATCTGGACGACATCAAGGACTGGCTCGACCGGATCGACAGCGCCGGCGACAACGTGCAGCTGTATACGCAGGAGCTGAAGTACATCAAGGCCAAGGATCTGGCCGATCGTCTGTCGGAAGTGTTCGGCGGCGGCCGCGGCGGCGGCTCGGGCGGCGGCGAAGGCGCGCCTTCGCTGATGCCGGGGCTGGAATCGACAGAAATACGCGACAACGACAGCGGCAGCTCCAGCGCCGACATCGGCAAGAGCGACAGCGGCTCGGGCTCCAGCGGCAGCGGCAGCGGCTTGGGCAGCGGCGCTTCGCTGGGCTCGCGCCAATCCGGCAACGGCGCGGTGACGCTGGAAGTCGACGGCGCCAAGGTCGGCGTGGCCGCGGTGGAGGAGACCAACTCGATTCTGGTGCGTTCCAGCCCGCAGGCGTGGAGGTCGATCCGCAACGTGATCGAGAAGCTCGACGTGATGCCGATGCAGGTGCACATCGAGGCGCAGGTGGCCGAGGTCGAACTCAACAGCGGCCTGGAATACGGCGTGCAGTGGTTCCTGGAGCGCTCCACCATCGACAACGGCTTCGGCGATCTCAACCGCCGCACCAATCCGGCGGTGCCGCCGAAGTGGAGCACGATCGCCGGCAGCATCGGCGGCAAGAGCGGCGACGGGCTTTCCTGGTCGTTGATCAAGAACAACGCCGCGGCGGTGCTGTCGGCGCTGGACGCGGTCACCGACGTGCATGTGCTGCAAACGCCGTCGTTGTTGGTGCGCAACAACGCCGAGGGCTCGTTGAACGTCGGCACCAAGATCCCGATCGAATCGGTTTCGATCAATCCCGGTTCGGCCAACAACAACACCTACAGTCAGGTGCAGTACCTGGACACCGGCGTGATCCTCAAGGTACGCCCGAGGGTGAGCCGCGACGGCATGGTGTTCATGGACATCGTCCAGGAAGTCAGCTCCGCGGGTAAACCGCTCAGCACCGGCAACACCAACGTCACCATCAACACCAAGAAGCTCAAGACCGAGGCGGCGGTGCAAAGCGGCGAAACCGTGCTGTTGGCGGGCTTGATCGCGGATCAGACCGACCGCGGCTCGCGCGGTATGCCGGGGCTGAGCCGTATTCCGGTGCTCGGCGGATTGTTCGGCAAACAGAATTCCTCGACCGTGCGCCGCGAGACCATCATCCTGCTGACGCCGACGTTGGTGCGCAATCCGCAGGAATCGCGCGATCTTACCGACGAATACAGCCGTCGGTTCCGCGCGATGGAACCGCTGGAACCGAAGAAAAAGAAGTAAGCGCGGCCGCGGCCGCGACCAGACAGCGGGGCCGGCCATGCCGGCCCCGTTTGTTTTTGCGGGGGCGGTTTGCGCCCGGCGATTGCGTTCGGTCGTGCCCGCGCATCGGCCGCCACGCCGCCGCGCCAACGCCCGCTGACACCGCCATCACCCGCGCCGAGCCCCGATCGCGCACACTATGCGCATCCCTTACGAACGCGCAGATGCCCGAACGCCCGCACCCGCCCTGGTTCCGCCGTCCCGTGCCGCCGTCCGCGCGCGCGTGCGGCGCTTTCGGCGCGGTGCCATGAGCGAGCTGCCGATCATCGTGGTGCCGGTCGGCGTCGACGACGACGCCTTGGACGCCTGTCTGGCCGCGCTGGAGCTGTGCACGCCGCCGGGCGCGCGGGTCTGGCTGGCCGACGACGCCCAGGCCGGGCCGCGCGGTTACGCGATCATCGAACACTGGCTGCAGCGCACCGCGCTCAAGGCCGATTACAGCCGCCGCCAACGCGCCATCGGCGAGGTCGCCCACCTGGACCAGGTGCTGGCCGCCTGCGGCGACGCCGACGTGGCCGTGCTCGCCGCCGACGCGGTGCCGGCGCCGGGCTGGCTGTCGCGGCTGCAGGCCTGCTTCGCCGCCGACGGCGCGATCGCCTCGGCCACGCCCTGGTGCAACGCCGGCGAAGCCGCGGCGTGGCCGCGGATCGGCGAAATCGCGCCGGTGCCCGATGTCAGCGATGCCGAACGGCTGGCGCGGGCGCTGGCGCAGATGCCGGCCTCGCTGCCCGAACTGCCGGCCGCGATCGGCCACGCGGTGTTGTTGCGCGGCAGCGCGCGCCGCCGCGCCGGCGGCCTGGACGCGTCCAGTTACGGCTCCTGGTACGCCGCGCTGACCGACCTGTCGCTGCGCCTGTCCGGGCTGGGCTGGCGCAACGTGCTGTGCGATACCGCCTTCGTCGCCCGCGGCGGCGAGGGCCGGCCCAGCGACGGCGACATGGACGCGCTGGCCGCGCGCTGGCCCGACTGGCATGCGCGTCTGGCCAACTTCCTCATGCAAGACCCCCTGCGCGATCTGCGCCAACAACTCGCCGAACGACTGGAACGCGTCGGCCCACCGGACCTGCAACGTGATCTCTTCCTCTGACCCGTCGACGCGGCCGGCTGCTTCGGGCCCGGCGTTCAAAGCCGTGGTGGTCAGCTACCGCAGCGCCGCCACCATCGACGAATGCCTGACCCGCTTGCGCGAATGCGACGGCGTCGCCGCGATCCGCGTGGTCGACAACCAATCCGACGACGGCACCCTGGAGATCGTCCAGCGCCACGCTTCGCTGGATCCGCGCATGCATTTCATCGCCAACCCGGACAACCCCGGGTTCTCGGTCGGCTGCAATCAGGGCGCGGCCGATCTGCCGCCGGCGCCGGACAGCGATGATTGGCTGGCGTTCGTCAATCCCGACTGCATGGTCGAAACCGACACGCTGTCGCGCCTGCACGCCTTGGCCGCGCCGCTGGGGCAGGCCCTGGTCAGCGCCGATCTGGTCAACGAACAAGGCGAACGCGATGCCGCGGTGCGTCGCCGCGATCCGGATTTCGGCGCGATGCTGGCCGGCATCCTGCGTCCGTGGGCCGCGCCGAAGATGGCGGTGGCGCCCGACGATACGCAAGCACTGCAAGTGGTCGAAGCGACTTCGGGCGCGTTGATGCTGATGCCGCGCGCGTTGTTCGAACGCATCGGCGGTTTCGACGAAGGCTACCGTCTGCACGCCGAAGACCTGGACCTGTGCCGGCGCGTGCGCGAGGCCGGCGGTACCGTCGCCGTCGCCAACGGCGTGCGGGTGGTGCATGTGCGCGGCGTATCCAGCCGCTCGCGGCCGTTCTTCGTCGAATGGAACAAGCATCGCGGCTTGTGGCGTTATTTCAGCAAGTTCGAAGCGCCGCGGCGTGGTGCGTTGGTGCGCGCGGGGGTGTTCGCGGCGATCTGGTTGCGGTTTCCGATCGCGGCGTTGCGGGCGGCGCTGCGGTGATTCGATAGCGATTCCCGCTGCCCGTACCATCCATTTCGACGCGACTTCCCCACTGTCATTCCGGCGAAAGCCGGAATCCATTTTGATCTTGCTCTTGCTCGCAATCCTGACAGCAACAGCAACGTCAAAATGGGTTCCGGCTTTCGCCGGAATGACGGCGGGGGGATTTCTGCTTTCGCCTGAATGACGGCGGGGGGATTTCGGTTTCGCCGGAATGACGGTGGAGAGGGTTTCGGCTTTCTACAGTTCCATCAAATCCCGCCCGATCACCAACTCGCCCTTGAAATAAGGCGACACCGCATCGCGCCACACCTGATCGGTCAACGCCGCATCGCCGCCCGGCACGAAGTGATTGAGCACCAAGGTCTTGACCCCGGCCTCGCTGGCCAGACGGCCGACCTGCTCGGTGGTGGTGTGGCTGTCGAGCAAATGCTGGCGCAGCCGCGCCGCCTGCGCTTCGCTGGCGATGAGTTTCTCCAGCGCGGGCAAGTACATCACTTCGTGCACCAGCACGTCGGCCCCACGCGCCAGTTCGATCAGCGCCGGGCTCGGCCGGGTGTCGCCGGAAAACACGATCGAGCGGTCGGGCGTGTCGAACCGGTACGCGAACGCCGGCCGCATCGGCGGGTGATCGACCACCGCCGCGGTCACCAGCACGCGTTCGTCGCGCATCACCTCGCCGCCGCGGCGCAGTTCGTGCGGGCGGATCAGCGCGGCGAGATCGGGGCGGCCTTCGTCGGCGATGCGGGTGCGGATGTCGGTGTCGTTGAGGCGCAGGAACTGCCGGGTCATGCGCTTGAGCGGCGGCGGCCCCCAGGTGTCGACCGGATGGCGCAGATCGGCGGCCCAGGCCAGCCACAACAGGTTGCCGTAGTCGGCGTTGTGGTCGGAGTGATGATGGGTGACGAAGACGCTATCGATCGCGCCCAGCGACAACCCGGCTAAGGCCATTTGCCGGGCCACGCCGTTGCCGCAGTCGACCACGTAGATCGCGCCGTCGACCACTACCGCGCTGGCCGGCGCCGCGCGCAAGGCCTTGGGCGTCGGGCCGCCGGCGGTGCCGAGCAGGATCAAGCGGGTCCGCGAGCCCGGCTTGGCCGGCGTGGCCGGCGGCGCGGGTGAGGCGAACGCGGGCAGGGCGCTCAGGCCGAGCGCGGAAGCGGTGGCCAGCAGCAGCCGGCGGCGTGCGGGATTTGTGAAATCGTCCATGGCTTTAGCCTAACCCGCGGTCGCGATGTGTGACGATCGCGGGCACGCCGCTTCACAAGACCGCCCGTATAGTCGGCCGATCGGGCGCGCGCGCCGACCACAGGGAGTGGGTCATGTCGTTCTTCAGCAAGCTGTTCGGCGGCAAGCGCGAGACCCCGGGCCTGACCCATCCGATGGACCTGCACGCCTTCGCCGACCGTTACGCGGCGGCGTTGCGTCAGGCTTGGCCGCAGGCGCGATTGAGCGTGGCTCACGGCGCGCTGGCCTCGGATACGCGGATCGATTGGTCGCTCGACGACGGCTTTCGCGCCACCAACTTTCTCGGCAACAGCTATCAGCGCTACCTGGACGCGCCGGAATCGCTGGAACAGGTGTTCGCCGATCAAGTGGCGGCCGCGCGCGAATCGCTGCGCCGGTTCGCCGCCGGCGGCGCCAGCGAAGAACACGCCAATACCGCGATTCTGCCGGTGCTCAAGACCCGCGGCTGGCACGAGGTCGCGCTGCAGCAGGCGCGTTCGATCGGCAACGGCGCCGGCATCGCGTTCATCGTCGAGCCCCTGGCCGGCGATCTGGTGCTGACCTATGTCGAGGACAAGCCCGATTCGATGAGTTTCCTGTCGCCCGAGCAAGCCCAGCGGCGCGGCCTGGACGGCCCGGAATTGCGCGAGTTGGCGCTGCGCAATCTGACCCGGTTCCTGCCCGAATTGCAGCTGCGCGGCGACGGCGGCCGCTACGCCGCGCGGCTGGACCGCAACTACGACGCCAGCATGGTGTTGTTGTTCGATCGCTGGCGCGAGGGCGTGCAGGTGCGCGGCGAGCCGGTGTTCGCGATCGCCGCGCGCGATGAACTGCTGGTGTGCGGGAGCGAGGATCGCGAGAGTCTGCAATCCTTGCGCGAGATCGCCGAGGAAATCGCGCAAACCTCGGCTTACAACTTGTCGCGGGATTTGTACGTATTTCGCGACGGCGGCCTGCAAGTGCTGGCGGACTGATTCGCCGTCGGCGGCGAACGCTCGACGGCTCCGATCAGGCTTCGGTGGAAGCGATCAAGCGTTCCAGTTCGGCTCGTTCTTCCGCCGTGCACGGATCGAGGAAATACAGATCCGGGCCATAGGTCAGATCGAACTTCGCGTTGAAGCGTTTTCCGCGCCAGTGGCAGAAGAACAGATCGGCTTCGGGCATGAAGCCTTCGCGGATCGATTCGATTTCGCCTTGTTCGAGCAATGCGCGCAGCGACGCGGCGACCTCGTGGTTGTCCATGTGCAGGAACGAAACGCGGCTCACGCGGGGCGCGCTCAGCGATAGCGATTGATCTGGTCGCGCAGGGTTTTCGCCGCCGTAGCCGCGGCCTCGGCGTAATCCTCGCCCTGCGAGGCGTACAGGATCGCGCGCGAGCTGCTGACCAGCAGGCCGGTGCCGTCGCCGGTCTTGGCATTGCCGACCACCGCTTCGACGTCGCCGCCTTGCGCGCCCACGCCGGGCACCAGGAACGGCACGTCGCCGACGATCGCGCGCACTTCGCGCAATTGCTCCGGCCAGGTCGCGCCGACCACCAGCGCGCAGTTGCCGTGGCCGTTCCACTCGTGCGCGACCTTTTCGGCCACGCGCTGGTACAGCGGGCGGCCGTCGACCGACAGGTCCTGCAGATCGCCCGCGCCGGGATTGGAGGTGCGGCACAGCACCACCACGCCACGGTCGGCGCGATCCAGGAACGGCTGCACCGAGTCGCGGCCCATGTACGGATTGACGGTGACCGCGTCGGCGCCGTGGCGTTCGAAGGCCTCGCTGACGTAATGCTGCGCGGTGCTGCCGATGTCGCCGCGCTTGCTGTCCAGGATCACCGGGATGCCGGGGTGACGGGCGTGGATGTGCGAGATCAAGCGGGTCAGCGCGTCTTCGGCGCGCAACGCGGCGAAGTGGGCGATCTGCGGCTTGAACGCGCAGGCGTAGTCCGCGGTCGCGTCGACGATGTCGCGGTTGAACGCGAACACCGCGTCGCTGTCGCCGGTGAATTTGGCCGGGAACTTCGCCGGCTCCGGATCCAGGCCCACGCAGACCAAGGTGTCGGCCTGTTGCCAGCGGTTGCGCAGGGTCTGCATGAAGCTCATTGGGGGATCCTTGGCGGGGCGGTGGGTGGGGCGCGGAGCGGGGAAAGCGGTGGAGCGGGAAAGCAGTGGGGCGGGGAAAGCAAGGGAGCGATGCAGCAGACAGCTTCGAACTCCCCACCCCGTCATTCCGGCGAAAGCCGGAATCCATTTTGATTCTGCTTTTACCCGTAACGCGGAGCGCAGAAGCAAAGTCAAAATGGATTCCGGCTTTCGCCGGAATGACGGGTAGGGTGGGATGCGCGTCAGGTCACCACAATCGGCTCACCCGAAGTAACCACAACGGTATGTTCGAACTGCGCAGCGAAACCGCGCCGGCAGCGCATCGCCCAACCGTCCTCGCCCTCGTCGGTCTGAGTGCAATGGGTGGCCAAAAACGGCTCGATGGTGATGACCATGCCCGCGTGCAGACGCCGGGTGTCGCGCGGATCGTAATAACCGGGGATGTTGCCCGGCGCCTCGTGCAGCGCGCGGCCGACGCCGTGGCTGCCGAGATTGCGGATCACCCGCAGGCCGTGCCGGGCGGCGACGCCCTCGACGGTGCGGCCGATGCTGTTGATCAGGTTGCCGGCGCGCAATTGCGCGATCGCCGCGTCGCGCGCTTCCAGGGTCGCGTCGAGCAGCTTCTGCTGGGTCGGATTGGGCGCGCCGATCACGAAGCTGCCGCCGGTGTCGGCGAAGTAACCGTCCAGCTCCGCCGAAACGTCGATGTTGACCAGATCGCCCTCGCGCAGCACGGTCCCGTCGGGAATGCCGTGCGCGGCGACTTGGTTGATGCTGATGCAGGTCGCGCCAGGGAAGTCGTAGGTCAGCTGCGGCGCCGAGCGCGCGCCGGCCTCGCGCAGCAGCGCCGCGCCGATCGCGTCCAGATCGCGCGACACCGCGCCGGGCACGGCGGCTTCGCGCATGGTGGTCAGGATCGACGCCACCAGCGAGCCGGCGCGGCGCAGACCTTCGAGTTCGAATGCGTGCAGGACGGTCATGCGGGTTCCTCGGGGGATGGAAGCCTTGGTCAGTGGATCGACGCGATGAACGTCGGCGGCAGACAGCGAGTGCCGGTCAATCGGCGCTCAGATCGGACTCATGCCGGATGCCGTTCCGGTCGATGTGCAAATACCAACGGCATCCATGAGCGAAATTCTCCGGGCGAGTCACGACGGTGCCGGTGGCGAACAAGCGATCGGGCTTGCCGTTATCGTCTGCGTCGTGATCGAACACGGTGAGAGCGAGCCCGTGTACGAGTGTCAGCTTGCGGCCGCTCACATCGGTCGCCGTATCGCCGTCGGCGAGTAGCGGCAACAGGTCGCCCTTCAGCAGTCCGTTGAAATCGACTTGGCTCACCCACTGGTCCGTTGGATGTACGCGTGTCGTCGCCACGATCTCCTCCCGTATCCGCCCACAACCGGCGTCAGAGCGAACCGCGCTCGCCCAGCGCCTTGCGGATCTTCACGTCGGTGTTGTACTGGCTCAAGGCGTAGACCGCCCAGATCGCCGCGGGCAGCCAGCCGATCAGGGTGATCTGCAGGATCAGGCAGACGATGCCGGCCAGCGGGCGGCCGATGGTGAAGAACACCAGGAACGGCAGGAAGATGGCGATGAGCAGGCGCATGCGTTGAATCCTCGGTGTGACGGCAACGATGTCCGCTGCCGCGTCCAAGCGGGGTGAAGCCGGCCGCGCTGACGCGGCCGGTGGACCCGGCGTACGGCGCCAAGGCCGTTCGCCGTGTCGGTTACTTCAGCGCCTTGAAGCGCAGGCGGTGCGGCTTGGCGCCTTCCTCGCCCATGCGGCGCTTCTTGTCTTCTTCGTACTCGCGGTAGTTGCCCTGGAAGAATTCGACGTGCGAGTCGCCTTCGAAAGCCAGGATGTGGGTCGCGATGCGGTCCAGGAACCAGCGATCGTGCGAGATCACGAAGGTGTTGCCCGGGAATTCGAGCAGGGCGTCTTCGAGCGCGCGCAGGGTTTCGATGTCCAGGTCGTTGGACGGTTCGTCGAGCAGCAGCACGTTGCCGCCCTGCAGCAGGGTCTTGGCCATGTGCAGACGGCCGCGTTCGCCGCCCGACAGGGTGCCGACCATCTTCTGCTGGTCCTGGCCCTTGAAGTTGAAGCGGCCGATGTAGGCGCGCGACTGGATCTCGATGCCGTTGATGTTGAGGATGTCCAGACCGCCGGACACTTCCTGGAAGACGTTGTGGTTGCCGGTCAGCGCGTCGCGGCTCTGATCGACATAGGCCAGCTTGACGGTCGGGCCGGTTTCGATGCTGCCCGCATCCGGCAGTTCCTTGCCGATGATCATCTTGAACAGGGTCGACTTGCCGGCGCCGTTGGGGCCGATGATGCCGACGATCGCGCCCGGCGGAACCGCGAAGCTGAGGTCTTCGATCAGCAGGCGGTCGCCGAACTTCTTGCTGACGTTCTTGAACTCGATGACCTTATTGCCCAGGCGCTCGCCCGGCGGAATGAAGATCTCGTTGGTTTCCTGGCGCTTCTGGTAATCGACCGCCTGCAGTTCCTCGATCCGGGCCAGACGCGCCTTGCCCTTGCTGCGGCCGCCCTTGGCGTTGCTGCGGGCCCACTCGAGTTCCTTCTGGATCGCCTTCTGGCGCGACTTTTCCTGGTTCTCTTCCTGCTTCAGGCGCTCGTCCTTCTGCACCAGCCAGTCGGTGTAGTTGCCCTTCCACGGAATGCCGCGGCCGCGGTCGAGTTCGAGAATCCACTCGGCGGCGTTGTCGAGGAAGTAGCGATCGTGGGTGACCGCGACCACGGTGCCGGTGTAGCGGGCCAGGAACTGTTCCAGCCATTCGACCGATTCGGCGTCGAGGTGGTTGGTCGGTTCGTCGAGCAGCAGCATGTCGGGCTTCTGCAGCAGCAGCTGGCACAGCGCGACGCGGCGCTTCTCGCCGCCCGACAGGTTGCCGACGATGGCCTCCCACGGCGGCAGGCGCAGCGCGTCGGCGGCGACTTCCAGCTGGTTTTCCAGGGTGTGCGAGTCGCCGGCGGCGAGGATCGATTCCAGGCGCTGCTGTTCGGCGGCGAGCTTGTCGAAATCGGCGCCGTCTTCGGCGTAAGCGGCGTAGACCGCGTCCAGCGCGGCCTGGGCGTTGATGATCTCGCCCAGGCCGACTTCCACCGCCTGACGCACGGTGTGGGTCGGATCCAACTGCGGCTCCTGGGCCAGGTAACCGACCTTGATGCCGGTCGCCGGGCGCGCTTCGCCGGTGAAGTCCTGGTCCACGCCGGCCATGATCTTGAGCACGGTCGACTTGCCGGCGCCGTTGAGGCCGAGCAGGCCGATCTTGGCGCCCGGGAAGAACGACAGCGAAATGTCCTTGATGATCTGACGCTTCGGCGGCACGGTCTTGCTGACGCCGTTCATGGTGTAGATGTATTGCATGCGGACTCCGAAGCCAAGACGCGCCGAGCCGGGCCGGGAATGGCCGCAGGCGGGGCGGGGGGCAGTGCGAATCCCCGATTATCCCGCAGCCGGGTGACGGGTTCCAGCGTGGGGTCTGGGGGAATGGTTAATTTTGCGGCGCGCCGGGGCGGGGCGGCTTGCGGCGGCGCCGGTAGGGGGGCGTGCGGGGCCCGTTATCGCCGCCGCGCGGGCGGAGCGGAGGCTTCGGCGCGGTGTTCAGGTGGGGCCCTGGGTTCCCGCCTTCGCGGGAACGACGGCGGGTCGGTCAACGCCATCCCGCCAGTCCGTCATTCCCGCGCAGGCGGGAATCCAGCGACTTCGGCGCCTTGCGTCCAATCCGCACGGGCGCGAATGCGAGCTCAGACTTCAAGCGCTCTCGCACGGAAGGCCCTGGATTCCAGCGTTCGCGGGAATGACGGCTTGGGGAGGCGGCGCCGTCGTGCGGGGGCAAAAAACGCGCGAATCAAGCCGCGAAGCGACCCTTAGAGCCAAACGATAAACGCCACCACCGCCGCCACCGCCGCGTACTTGAAGAAGTAGTACGTCCCCTTGCTGCGCTCCTTCAGCGCCTTGGACTTGAGCCGCAGCACGTAGAAGTAGCGGAAGATCTTGTTGATCGCGCCGGTCTTGTCGCCCTCGTTGTTGGGCGAGGCGCCCGCGGCGATCAGGCGCTTGGCGATGAAGCGGTTCAGCCCGCGCGCCCAGCCCCAGCGCATCGGCCGCTCGATGTCGCAGAACAGGATGATCCGGTTCTGCTGCGAGCCGTTCTGGGCCCAGTGGATGTAGGTTTCGTCGAACATGGTCCATTCGCCGTCGCGCCAGCTGTAGCGCTGGCCGTCGACGTCGATGAAGCAGGCGTCGTCGTTGGGCGTGTCCAGGCCCAGGTGCAGGCGCAGCGAGCCGGCGTAGGGGTCGCGGTGCGGGCGCAGTTCGCTGCCCGGGGGCAGCTCGGTGAACATCGCCGCCTTGACGCTGGGCACTTCGCGCAACAGCTGGGTGGTGACCGGGCACAGCTCGGCCGCCGAGGGGTGGGCGTCGTCGTACCACTTCAGGTAGAAGCGCTTCCAGCCGCGGCGGAAGAACGAGTTGAAGCCGACGTCGTTGTACTGGTCGGCGGCCTTGATCTGCTGCATTTCGCGCAGGTGCAGGGCCTCGGCGCGGATCTCGCGCCAGCGCGCGCGCAGCGGCTCGAGCTCGGGGAAATGCTGGTCCGGGCTGAGGAAGGCCGTGGTCGGCACCCGCGAGCAGGCGTACATCAGCACGTTGATCGGCGCCATGAAGGTCGAGTGGTCGAGCAATTGCCGGCCCAGCCGGTGGCGTACGCGCCCGCGGAAATGCACATAGACCGCGCTGGCGAGGAACAGGAAGACGAAGACCCATTTCATGGTCGAAATATCCAAGATCAAGCTGAAGCTGTCGGTGGGGGCCGCCGTGAGCCTGGCGGCCGGACCGGCCGGTGGGGGCGGGCCCTGGGGAAGGAGCGGCGGTCATTGTCCGCCGGGTCGGGCGGCGACGGCAGCCCCGTCTTGGCGGTTGGCCGCCATACGCCCCTAGGCTAACATTTCAAGTCTTGCGTCAAGCCACCCGCAGGTTAACGGTTTTGTGCCTTGCCTCCGCCTGCGTGGCCCGGCCGGGCCGGCCTGATGCGACGTTCCTCCTCCCCTCCCGTCCGCTCTTTCCCCGAGGCCGCGAATGTTCCCCAGCCACACCCGTATTGCCGGATTCGACGACGAACTTGCCCAGGCCATCGCCGATGAGGCCCGCCGCCAGGAAGACCACGTCGAGCTGATCGCTTCGGAAAACTACGCCAGCCCGCGCGTGCTGGAGGCCCAGGGCAGCGTGCTGACCAACAAGTACGCCGAAGGCTACCCGGGCAAGCGCTACTACGGCGGCTGCGAATACGTCGACGTCGCCGAGCAACTGGCGCTCGACCGGGTCAAGCAACTGTTCGGCGCCGACTACGCCAACGTGCAGCCGCATTCGGGCTCGCAGGCCAACCAGGCGGTGTATTTCGCCCTGCTCAATCCCGGCGACACCATCCTGGGCATGAGCCTGGCCCACGGCGGCCACCTCACCCACGGCGCCAAGGTCAACGCCAGCGGCAAGCTGTTCAACGCGGTGCAGTACGGCGTCAACGATCAGGGCCTGATCGATTACGACGAAGTCGAGCGGCTGGCGCTGGAGCACAAGCCGAAGATGATCGTCGGCGGTTTCTCGGCCTATTCGCAGGTCGTGGACTGGGCGCGTTTCCGCGCCATCGCCGACAAGGTCGGCGCCTACCTGTTCGTCGACATGGCCCACGTCGCCGGCCTGATCGCCGCCGGCGTCTACCCGACCCCGGTGCCGCACGCCCACGTCGTCACCTCGACCACCCACAAGACCCTGCGCGGCCCGCGCGGCGGCATCATCGTGGCCAAGCGCTGGGAAGGCGCGGTCGACACCGGCGCCGGCGCGGTGGATTTCGACGAAATGCAGAAGAAGCTGCAGAGCATCGTGTTCCCGGGCATCCAGGGCGGTCCGCTGATGCACGTGATCGCGGCCAAGGCGGTGGCGTTCAAGGAGGCGCTGGACCCGGAGTTCAAGGAATACCAGGCCCAGGTGATCAAGAACGCCCAGGCGATGGCCAAGACCATCATCGCCCGCGGCTACAAGATCGTCTCCGGCGGTACCCAGAACCACCTGATGCTGGTCGACATGATCGGCAAGGGCATCACCGGCAAGGACGCGGAAGCCGCGCTCGGCCGCGCCCACATCACCGTCAACAAGAACGCGGTGCCCAACGACCCGCAGAAGCCGTTCGTGACCTCGGGCCTGCGCATCGGCACCCCGGCCGTCACCACCCGCGGCTACAAGGAACCCGACTGCGTGGCCCTGGCCGAGTGGATCTGCGACGTGCTCGACAACCCGAAGGATGACAAGGTCATCGCCGGGGTGCGCGAGAACGTGACCAAGCAGTGCGCGCAGTTCCCGGTGTACGGCTGAAAGCTGAGGAACGAGCGATGAGGAGTGAGGAGCGAGTGGAAGCCGTAAAGTCGGACCTTGCTCCTCTCCGGGCTTCCTGGGAGAGTGGCGGCAGGCGCGCGGCGCTGTTTTCGCTCACTCCTCTTCGCTATTTCCCAGTCTGATGCATTGTCCTTTCTGCCAGCACCACGACACCCGCGTGATCGACTCGCGGGTGTCCGACGACGGCGCCACCATCCGGCGGCGCCGCGTGTGCGAGGCCTGCGGCGAGCGTTTCAGCACCCTGGAAACCATCGAGCTGAAGTTGCCGGTGATCATCAAGGGCGACGGCCGCCGCGAGGCGTTCGACGCGCGCAAGCTGCGCGCGGGTTTCGACCGCGCGCTGCAGAAGCGGCCGGTCTCGGAAGAACAGATCGAAGCGGCGGTGCGCGCGGTGGTGCATCAGCTGCGGATGACCGCCGAGCGCGAGCTGGCCTCGCGCCGGGTCGGCGAGTTCGTCATGGCCGAGCTGCGCAAGCTCGATCACGTCGGCTACGTGCGCTTCGCCTCGGTGTATCGCTCGTTCGAGGACGTGGCCGATTTCCGCGAGGAACTCGACCGCCTGGAACGCGACATTCCCGGCGACGGCCAGCTGACCCTGCTCGGCGACGACGAGCCGCGCCTGGATAAAAAGAAGCGCTGAGCGCCGCCGCGGCGCTCGGTGCCCCTACGCGTCGAAAGGAGTTCGCGCATGTGCAAGCTGCACAGATTGGCGATGCTGGTGGCGGCGCTGTCGCCGGCGTGGGCGCACGCGGGCAATGCCGCCGCAGATAAGGCCGATGCGTCGCTGGCGGGCCGTTACGTCCTGCAAGATTCGCAGGCGCAATCGGAATTGCGCTTGCGAGCCGACGGTAGTTTCGAGCTGGACTTTCTTCATGCCGGGCGCAAGCAGGCCGCCAGCGGCCGCTGGACCGCCAGCGCCGATGGCGTGGCCCTGACCAGCGAGCCGAGCCGTGCCGGCAAGCCGCTGTTCGCTCTCGACAACACCATGCCCTGGCAGAAGGGCGCGAAGAAAGCGTTGAAGGAATCCGAGGCGGCTCATCGCACCGAGCTCATCCATGCGGCGTGTGCGTTCGTGAAGACTTACGACGAAGGCCTGGTCCAGGCCGGCGCCAGCAACGCGGCCGCTTGGGTCGTGGCTCAGGCCGACAGGAACGCTGCGCGCAAAGCCGATGCCGAAGCGGCCTTGCCGGCGGCGACGGTCGAGTTGGAACGCGCACGCGCGGAGGCCGAAATCGCCATCGGCACGGCGATCGCGGCGCGCATGGTGGGCGCGGCGCAAGCCGGCGCCGCGGCGCGCGCGGAGCCGAGTTTCGCCGGCACGATGGCGGCCACTGCCGATAGCGCGGTGCTCGACTATCTGGAGCGGAACAAGGACGTGGGCCAGTTGTACGCGACGCTCGGACGCGAGATGCCGCGCTTGCGTGAACCCGCCTTCAACCGCGATCGCTGCTTGCGCGAGAAGCCCGCGGACGTGGAGCGGCCCGGTTACGGGATCATCATGGTCTATTCCAATTCCGACTACCCGCCGCCGCCGTTGCGGGTGGATTTCGTCTACTCCGATGGCCAGACCGAGCGCCGCGAGATCATCGCCGGGCAAACGCCGTACGCGCCGTATCGCGCGGGTACGCGGTTGCAGCGAGTGGCCTTCAGCATCGATCGGGCGCATGCCGATCGACCCGCCGAAACCATCGAGGTCGATGAGAGCAAAGGCCGTATGTTCGTGGTGAGCATGGACACGGTGGGGCTGAAGCCGTCGGCGTTGGGGGACATGACCTTGAAGCTCGACCATGGCGACTTGAAGTCGTCGGATTTCGGCGGCCGTTATGTTCGTCATTGAGCGCCGTCGGGGATTGCGATGAACCGAGCGCGGCGATCCTGCCGATTCGGCTTGTTCGCGCCGTCGCTGAGCGACTGCGCGTGGGGTCCAGCGGCTGCCGCGGCTCGCACGACGCTCGCCGATGCCAAACTGGCGGCGAGTCACTTCACTGAGCGCGCGCCATGACCACGAATTTCAACGCCACCGATCACGCCCACATGGCCAACGCCTTGCGCTTGGCCGAGAAGGGCGCCTACACCACCAAGCCCAACCCGATGGTGGGTTGCGTGATCGCCCACGGCGATGACGTCGTCGGCGAAGGCTGGCACGTGCGCGCGGGCGAGCCGCATGCCGAGGTGCATGCCTTGCGCGCGGCCGGCGAACGCGCGCGCGGCGCGACCGCGTACGTGACCTTGGAGCCGTGCGCGCACACCGGCCGCACCGGGCCGTGCAGCGATGCCTTGATCCAGGCCGGCGTCGCGCGCGTGGTCGCGGCGATGCGCGACCCGTTCGCACAAGTCGACGGCGCCGGTTTCGCCAAGCTGCTCGCGGCCGGCATCGCGGTCGAGAGCGGACTGATGCAAGCGCAGGCGCGCGCGCTCAATCGCGGCTTTCTGTCGCGGATCGAGCGCGGCCGGCCGTGGGTGCGGGTCAAGCTGGCGACCAGCCTGGACGGACGCAGCGCGCTGGCCAACGGCGAATCCAAATGGATCAGCGGCGAGGCTTCGCGTCTGGACGTGCAGCATTGGCGCGCGCGCAGCGGCGCGATCGTGACCGGCGCGGGCACGGTGCTGGCCGACGATCCTTCCTTGACCGTGCGCCTGGGCGACGACACCGAGTTCGTCGCGCCGTTGCGGGTGGTGCTGGACCCCGGCCTGGCCACGGTGGCGCGCGGCCGCGTGCGCGAGGGCGATGCGCCGACCTTGTACCTGCACGCGCCCGACGCCAAGCCGCCGCGCGACTTCGCCGCTCAACGCGCCGCGGTGCCGATGCTCGACGGCCGGATCGATCTGCGCGCGGTGCTGGCCTTGCTGGCCGAGCGCGGGGTCAACGAGATCCAGCTCGAAGCCGGCGCGACTTTGGCGGGCGCGTTCCTGAATCAGCAACTGGTCGACGAAGTGCTGCTGTACGTCGCGCCGGTGTTGCTCGGCGAGAACGCGCGGCCGATGTTCGATGGTCTGGGCATCGAAGCGATGACCAGCAAACTGCATCTGGATCTGGTCGACCTGCGCCGGCTCGGCGGGGACACGCGGGTGTTGCTGCGGCCCCGGGGCGAGGCGTGAACGTAGCGAGGAACAAGTAACTCCCGCCGACAAAGCCGAGCGGCGCCTCAACCGTCATTCCAACGAAGGCTCGCAACCGTCATTCCGGCCAAAGCCCTCACCCGTCATTCCAGCCAAAGCCCCCGCCCGTCATTCCGGCGAAAGCCGGAATCCATTTTGATCTTGACGCTCCCCACCGACCGCCGAGGCACCCCATGAACCAGAACGCGTTCAAGGACCACTTCTCCGCGATCGCCGGCGCCTACGCCGCCGCGCGCCCCGAGTACCCGGACGCCTTGTTCGAGCAGATCGCCCGCTACGTCCCGGCGGATGCGCAGGTCTGGGAACCCGGTTGCGGCAGCGGCCAGGCCACGCGCGGACTGGCCGCGCATTTCGCCTACGTGCACGCCAGCGATCCCAGCGTTCAGCAGATCGAGCAGCACTGGGCGCGCGACGCGGCGTTGCGCGGCGAGGGCAGGGTGAGTTTGTCCATCGCGCCGGGCGAGCGCAGCGAACTGGCCGATGGCAGCGTGCAACTGGTGGCGGTGGCGCAGGCCCTGCATTGGTTCGAGCGCGAGCGCTTCTTCGCCGAGTGCGAACGCGTGCTCGCGCCGGGCGGGGTGTTGGCGGTGTGGGCTTATGGCGATTTTCTGGCGCCGGAGGGCATGAGCGAGGCCGTGGCCGGGTTCCGCGCCCAGATCGACGGCTACTGGCAGCGCGAGAACGGCGAAATCCGCGACGGCTATGCCGGCTATCAATGGCCGTTCGCGGCGCTGCCGACCGCGCCGCTGTGGCTGGAAGCGGAGTGGGGCCTGGGGCGGTTTCTTGGGTATCTGAACAGTCTGTCGGCGACTGAGCGCTGCAAGATCGCCACCAGCGAAGACCCGGTCGCGGTCAACCGCGCGTCCTTATCGCGCGCCTGGGGCATGGCCGAGGACGTGCGTGCGATCCAGTGGCCGTTGCATTTGCATTTGCGGCGCAAGCCGCCTGCGGATGGTTGATTGGGGTTTGGGAATAGGGTGCGGGGAATAAGAAGCAGAGAGTAAGGAGCGGAGCCTTGTCGCCGCTTTTTGCTCGTCATTCCCGCGAAGGCGGGAATCCAGAGACTTCAGCGTCATCTTTCCAGTCCGTCATTCCCGCGAACGCGGGAATCCAGCGACTTCAAGCGTTCTCGCACGAAAGGCCCTGGATTCCCGCGTTCGCGGGAATGACGGTAGGTAAGTACGTCGTTTCCGGCGTTTGGCGCCCGGCGCCTGGGCCCAAAGCCCAAAGCCCAAAGCCCAAAGCCCAAAGCCCAAAGCCCAAAGCCCCCAATCCCCGCCCGCCCCCCCCCAGCAGAACGCACCATCGCCCCCAACCCGCCCAGTTCGGAACCAGCCCCTCCACCCCCGGGTGCTAAACTTCCCGCGCCGGTTCGCCGGCACACCACAGGTAACGTCTTCAGGGCGGGGCGAAACTCCCCACCGGCGGTAGGCGCGGCAACGCGCGAGCCCGCGAGCGCCCCGGGATGCCGGCCGGACACACGGCCGCGCCAGCCCCGGGGGGTCAGCAGATCCGGTCCGATGCCGGAGCCGACGGTCACAGTCCGGATGAAAGAAGACGGCTACGCACGAGCCCGCGCATCCGCGCGGGCGAGACGATCCCGCGGCCCCGGCCGCGCGTCGTGCGTTGTCTTCCATGCCTTGAGGCGTTTTTCGCTCACTATTTTGCGGGAAACGTTTCATGACCCAGTTCGATCGCAACACCGCCGCGGGCCTGCGCCCGAGCGTCCTCCGCGTGGAGGTGCGCTGATGTTCACCGGCATCATCGAAGGCGTCGGCACGCTGGCCGACAAGCAGGACATCGGCGGCGACGTGCGTCTGCGCATCGCCATCGGCAGCCTGGATTTCTCCGAGCCCAAGCTGGGCGAAAGCATCGCGGTCAACGGCGCCTGCCTGACCGTGATCGAGTTCGGCGCCGATTGGTTCTGCGCCGACGTCTCCACCGAAACCCTGTCGCTGACCACCCTCGGCGCGCTCCAGCCGAACGCCAAGGTCAATCTGGAGCGGGCGATGCGGCCCAGCGACCGCCTCGGCGGGCACATGGTCAGCGGCCACGTCGACGGCGTCGGCGCGGTGGTGTCGGTGCATCAGGATGCGCGCGCGCAGCGCTGGCGCTTCCGCGCGCCGCAGCCGCTGCTGCGCTACATCGCCAAGAAGGGCTCGATCTGCGTCGACGGCGTCAGCCTGACGGTCAACGAGGCCGACAGCGAAGGTTTCGAGGTCGCGCTGATTCCGCACACCGTGGAGAACACCGCGTTCAGCGCCACCGGCGTGGGTTCTCCGGTCAATCTGGAGATCGACCTGGTCGCCCGTTACGTCGAACGCCTGCTCGGCGAGCGCCAGACCGGAGGCGCGGCATGAATTTCGCCAGCGTCCCCGAACTGCTCGAGGAAATCCGCGCCGGCCGCATGGTGGTGATCGTCGACGACGAAGATCGCGAGAACGAAGGCGATCTGATCATGGCCGCCGAACTGGTGCGCCCGGCCGACATCAACTTCATGGTCACCCACGCGCGCGGCCTGGTGTGCCTGTCGCTGATGCGCGAGCGTTGCCTGCAGCTCGGCCTGGGGCCGATGGTGCGCGACAACACCTCCTCGTACCACACCAACTTCACCGTCAGCATCGAAGCGGCCGAAGGCGTCACCACCGGCATCTCCGCCTACGATCGCGCCCACACCGTGCGCACCGCGGTGCGGCCCGACGCCAAGCCCACCGATCTGGCCCAGCCCGGCCACATCTTCCCGCTGATGTCGCAGCCCGGCGGCGTGCTCGGCCGCGCCGGCCATACCGAGGCGGCGAGCGATCTGGCGATGCTGGCGGGCCTGGAGCCGGCCGGGGTCTTGGTCGAGGTGCTCAACGCCGACGGCAGCATGGCGCGGCGCCCGCAGTTGGAAGCGTTCGCGGCCGAGCACGGTCTGAAGATCGGCTCGATCGAGGAACTGATCCGTTACCGGCTGGCGACCGAGCACACCGTCGAACGGGTCGACGCGCGCGAGATCGAAACCGAGCACGGCCCGTTCCAGTTGCTGAGCTACCGCGACCGGCTGACCCATTCGGTGCATTTCGCCCTGGTCCGCGGCCAGGCCGACGCGCAGGCGCCGACCCTGGTGCGGGTGCACGTGCAGAACCCGTTGGCCGACGCCCTGCATTGGCGCCGCGCCGACTTCGGCCCGGCGGTCGGCGACGTGCTCGCGGCGATCGCGCGCGAAGGCCGCGGCGCGCTGGTGCTGCTGGCCGATCACGCCGACGCCGATACGCTGCTGGCGCGGGTGCGCGAGCAGCCCGCCGCGCACGAGGCCCAGGTCGACGCGCACGACAGCCTCGCGCCGAGCGGAGCGTCCTCGCGCGGCCACGCCTTGGCCGAATGGCGGCGCAACGGCGCCGGCGGCCAGATCCTGGCCGACCTAGGCCTGGGCAAGCTGCGGGTGCTGGGCACCCCGCGCAAGCAGATCGGCCTGGCCGGGTTCGGGCTGGAAGTGGTCGAGTACGTGGATATCGCCACGCTGGGTTGAGTGCCGCTCAGTCCGCAGGGCCGAACCCGACGGCGATAGTCGCCGGCCGGGTTCGGTCGTCCAGCAAGCAAACGGACATGTCTTGCCGCGTCATCCCATTACCGTCATTCCCGCGAAGGCGGGAATCCAGAGCCAACAGTCTTCAGCGCCATCCCGCCAGAACGTCATTCCCGCGAAGGCGGGAATCCAGAGCCTTCAGCGTCATCTCTCCAGGTCGTCATTCCCGCGAACGCGGGAATCCAGCGACTTCAAACGTTCTCGCACGAAAGGCCCTGGATGTTCGGCTCCGCCGAAGTAAAGCGGAGCCCGCCTTCGCGGGAATGACGGCCATGGGGCAGCGCCGGCATGGCGAACCAAAACAGCCGGCCAAGCAACGCTTCCAGGCCGGCCCGCGGCCCACCCGAACGGCACCCGCAGCCTGCACCCGTTAAACTAGCCCCCTTTCGCCCAGCCCCCTCAGTACAGCGGACCCCGACATGCCCCATTTCGAAGGCGACCTGCGCAGCCCCCAGGGCGCGCGCTACGCCATCATCGCCAGCCGCTGGAACCCGCGCATCACCGACACCCTGGTGGCCGGCGCGCGCAAGACCTTCGCCGAACACGGCGTCGCCGAGGACGCCATCGACGTGATCCGGGTTCCCGGCGCCTGGGAACTGCCGGTGATCGCCCGCCACCTGGCCGTGGCCGGCAAGCACGCCGCGGTGGTCGCGCTGGGGTGCGTGGTGCGCGGCGACACCCGCCATTACGAACAAGTCGCCGACGGCTGCTCCGACGGCCTGATGCGGGTATCGCTGGATCACGGCCTGCCGATCGCCAACGGCGTGCTCGCGGTGGAACGCCACGAGGACGCGGAAAACCGCGCCGGCGGCAGCCACGGCAACAAGGGCGAGGAAGCGGCGCTGGCCGCATTGGAAATGAGTCACCTGCTGGAGCAACTGCAATGAACAATCGCCGCCGTCCGGATGGGATCGACCCGGTAGCGCGCTCGCGCGCCCGCCGCCGTGCGCTGCAAGCGGTGTACGCGTGGCAGATGTCGGGCACCAAGGCCGACGAGGTGATCGCCCAGTTCGCCCACGAACAGGCCAAGGAAGTCGCCGATCTGACCTATTTCGAAGACTTGGTGCGCGGCGTGGACCGGCATCAGGACGATATCGACCAGGCGCTGACCCCGTTCCTGGACCGCGAGATCGAACAAGTCGACGCGATCGAACGCGCGGCGCTGCGCATCGCCGCTTACGAGCTGCGCCATCGCCCCGACGTGCCGTACCGCGTGGTCATCAACGAGGCGATCGAGTCGGTCAAGCGTTTCGGCGCCGAGCACGGCCACACCTACGTCAACGGCGTGCTCGATCACGCCGCCGCGCAATGGCGCGCGGTCGAGTTCGCGGCAGCGGCCAAGCGGAAGTAAGGCGCTGGATCAGAGGAGTGAGCGCAGAGGAGTGAGGAGCGAGTAAAAGCAACCAGCTTGCCGCTCCACCGCTCTTACTCACTCCTCACTCCTCTGCGCTCACTCCTGCCCCCCCGCCATGCACGCCGAATTCGACCTGATCGCCCGCATCCGCGCACGCGCGGCGACGCGCGAGGACGTGGTGCTGGGCATCGGCGACGATGCCGCGCTGCTGCAGGCGCCGGCCGGCCGGCAACTGGTGGTCGCCACCGACACCCTCAACCTGGGCGTGCACTTCGGCGACGACGCCGGCGCGGCCGATATCGGCTGGAAGGCGCTGGCGGTGAACCTGTCGGATCTGGCCGCGATGGGCGCCGAACCGGCCTGGTGCACCTTGTCGCTGTCGTTGCCGGCGCAAGACCGCGCGAGCTTGCCGGGCTTCGTCGACGGCTTTCTCGATGGTTTTCTCGAATTGGCCGCGCAACACGGCGTGGCCCTGGTCGGCGGCGACACCACCCGCGGCCCGTTGTCGGTGTGCGTGACTGCGATGGGGTTCGTCGAACCCGGCTGGGCCTTGCGTCGCGACGCGGCCCAGGTCGACGACGACATCTGGGTCACCGGCACGCTCGGCGATGCCGCCGCGGCCTTGGCCTTGGCCGGGGTGGCGCCGTACAGCGACCATCCCGTGAACCGCATCGGCGGCGATCCGTCCAGCGACGCCGCGCGCTTGTTCGAACGCCTGCACCGTCCGACCCCGCGGGTCGCGGCCGGACGCAGCCTGCGCGGTTTGGCGCGCGCCGGCATCGACGTGTCCGACGGTTTGCTCGCCGATCTTGGGCATATCTGCGCGGCCTCCGGCGTCGCCGCGCAGATCGATGCGGACGCGTTGCCGGTCTCGGTGGCGTTGGCCGCGGCCTGCGCGGGCGATTCGCGCCGGACTTTGCAATTGAGCGGCGGCGACGATTACGAACTGTGCTTTACCGCGCCGGCGCGGCAGCGCGCCACGATCGAGCACGCCTTGAGCCGGGCGCAAACCCCGGCGGTGGTGATCGGACAGGTCCAGGCGCTGCACGCGCACGGCGCGCCGGCGGTGCGGGTGCGCCTGGCCGACGGCTCGGCGTGGACGCCGTCGCGCAAGGGTTATCAGCACTTCGGCTGAGCGCATCGGTTCGGTCCGGCACGCGCGCCGTCGCGCGGAACCCGGCCGCCTGAACCGCCGCTTCGGACCGATGCGCGGCTATGCCATCAGTTGGGGCAAAGACATAAAAAAGTTCAGACCGCTTTCATTGCGGCGATGCGAGTCTGAGCGCCACTTCCTCCTGCCCCGGTTTCCCATGCGCGCTGCCGCGTCGATGTCCCTCTCTCCGCGGCCCTCGCGCGTCTGGACCGGGATCGGCCTCGCCGCCCTCGCGCTGAGCCTAAGCGGCTGCGGCGCGGTGCGCTCGATCGCCGGCATCAACACCGTGCATCTGCAAGAGGCCACGGTCAGCGCGATGCAGACCGACATCGGCCCGGGCGTGACCACGATCTGCCCGCGTCAGCCGGTGCAGATGCACGTGACGGTCACCGCGCAGTTGCCGCGGCAACCGGCGCCGGGCGTGTACGAAACCTGGAGCGGCGGCAACGGCACGCGCCGCAACGGCATGCTGGATTTCCGCAACTTCGCTTTCACCAGCGCGCAGGGCGGGTTCGACGAGCTGGGCTGGTTCCGGCCCAATCCCGATGTGCTGGCGACGGTCGACAGCGGTTTCGCGATCGGCACGCAGTTGCTGCATCCGCGCGCGCAGTTGGTCCAGTCGCGGCATTACCCGGCCGACTACCGCTGCATCCTCAGCGTAGGCACCGCGGGCGGGCCGGGACAACGCGGCGGCGACGGCAGCAGCGGTTACCGCGGCAGCGACGGGCGCAGCGGCTTCGACGGCGAAAGCGGCGATCACGGCCGCCGCGGCGGCGACGGCGCGCCGGGCGGTCCCGGTTTCGGCGGGCCGCGTTTGCAGATGTATGCGACTTACGTCAGCACCAGCCAGTATCCGAAGCTGCTTGCGGTGCGCGTGTTCGGCGATTTTCAGGACTTCGTGCTGGCGCCGGCGGATCGGCCGCTGACCTTGGTCGCGGCCGGCGGCATCGGTGGCGTCGGCGGATCCGGCGGCAGCGGCGGCAGCGGTGGCGACGGCGGACGCGGCGAAGGCGACAAGGATCGCCCCGGTTACGGCGGTCATGGCGGCGACGGCGGCGATGGCGGTTACGGCGGGCCGGGCGGAGTCGGCGGCGACGGCGGCGAGATCGAATTGATCTACGACCGCCGCTATCCCGAGTTGGCGCAACTGCTGCGTTTCGACGTCTCCGGCGGCGCGCCCGGTCCGGGCGGCAGCGGCGGCAGCGGTGGCAGCCAGGGCGACGGTGGCGGCGGCGCGCATTCCGGACGCGACGGGCGTTATGGCGATTCTGGCGGCTCCGGCCCGATCGGCCTGCCGGGACGGCCGGGGCATGCCGAACTCAGCGCGGGCGAGGTGTCGGCGCACTTCCGCGGCTTGCCGGGCGTGCGGATGTTGTAAGCCGCTCGCCTCCAGCGCCACCAACAAAACCGCGCAACTCCCGATCCGTCATTCCGGCGAAAGCCGGAATCCATTTTGATCTTGCTCTCTTGGGCCCGACTCAAGCCGCTTGCCGGCGAAGCTATTCGTCCGGCAACAACTTCCCCGGATTAAGAATCCCATCCGGATCGAACACCCGCTTGAGCTGCCGCATCACCGCCAACGTCTGCGCACCGACCGCCTGCGGCATGAAATCGCGCTTGGCCAAGCCGATGCCGTGCTCGCCCGACAAGGTGCCGCCCAACGCCAGCGCCAGCTCGAACACCCGCCCCATCGCGTTGTGCGCGCGTTCGCTCTGCGACGCGTCGGCCGGCTCATACAGCAGGTTGACGTGCAGGTTGCCGTTGCCGGCGTGGCCGAAGCACACGATCGGCAGGCCGAATTCGCGCGACAGCGCCTGCACGCCGTCGACCAATTCCGGGATGCGCGAAACCGGCACCACCACGTCTTCGTTGATCTTGCCCGGCGCCAATGTGCGCAGCGACGGCGACAGCGCCTTGCGCGCGGCCCAGAGTTTTTCCCGCGCGGCTTCGTCGGCGGCATCGTCCAGCGAGATCAAGCCGTCGCCGGAAGCCGCGCGCTTCAAGGCCTCGATCGCATGCGCCAAGGTGTGCGCATCGCCGTCGGCTTCGATCATCAACAACGCGCCGGCATCGTGCGGCAGATCCGCGCCGCCGACATCGCGGGCCAGGCGCACGGCGTGGCCGTCCATGAATTCCAGCATCGATGGCGTGACCGCTTGCGCCATCAACCGCGCCACCGCCTGCGCCGCGGCCGACACATCGCGATAGGTCGCGCGCAGCGCGGCGCGCGCCGGCGCCGACGGCGTCAGCCGCAGACTGGCTTCAACGATCAAAGCCAAAGTGCCTTCGCTGCCGACCAGCAAGCGGTGCAGGTCGTAACCGGTCGAGCCCTTGGTGGTGGCGGTGCCGCAGACGATGAGCTCGCCCGTGCCGGTGATCGCGGTCAGCGCCAGCACGTTGTCGCGGCTGGCGCCGTATTTCACCGCGCGCGGGCCGCCGGCGTTGCAGGCCAGATTGCCGCCGACGGTGCTGAACGCGGCGCTGGTGGGATCGGGCGGCCAGAACAGCCCGTGCGGCTTCAAGGCCTGTTGCAGATCGCCGTTGAGCACGCCCGGTTCGACGACCGCGCAACGGTCGCCCGGGCGGATTTCGACGATGCGGTTCATGCGTTCGAACGAGACCACCACACCGCCGGCGATCGGCACCGACGCGCCGGTGGTGTTGGTGCCGCGGCCGCGCGCGACCAGCGGCACGCGATGGCGCCGGCATGCGCGCACCAGGGCCTGCGCTTGCTCGCGCGTGCGCGGCAGCGCGACCGCGTCGGGCAGCGCCTGCCGGCGCGAGTTGTCGTAAGCGTAGGACAGGCGTTCGCCGGGATCGGTCAGCCATGAGTCGCCGAGCAGTTGCGCGAGTTCTTCGTGCAATGCGGGCGGCAATCCGGTAGCGGCGACAGCGCTCATCGTGCCGGTTCCGAACGCCGCATCGATGCGCGTATGCCTGCGCCGAGCGCGCCCAAGGCCAGCGCCGGCGCGACGATCCAGCGCGCTTCCGACCACAGCACCTCCAAGCCGCGCGCGCTGAAGAACCGCGCGCCGATCGGCGAGACTTCGATCGGCCGCCACGGCGCGAAGATGCGCGCATCCGACCACGGCCAGTACAGCGCCACTCCGAGCCCGCCGTCGGTCAACGCGTCCAGCAGCGGATGCGAGGCCGCGCACAGGAACAGCCACAGCGCCACGCGCCACGGCGGCGCGCGGAACCAATGCGAGATCAGCGCGCCGAACACCGCGAGCAAGCCGGCGAAGGCGAAGGAATGGCTGGCGCCGCGGTGGCCGAAATCGTCGGCGTAGGCGATGCCGAGCTTGAACGCGACCACGTCGGCGTCCGGCAATACCGCCGCCAGCGCGCCGGCCAACAACAGCCGCGGCGGAATCGTGCGCGAACCGAGCGCCCAACCCAGGGCGAGCGGAACCACGGCGTGGGTCATGACGGTGCGCATAGTGGGCTCATGGTATCGCCGCACGGCCAAGACCGCTCACTCCCACCCGCCCCGACGCTCCCCCGATTTCCCCCTGTAGGAGCTGCGCAAGCTGCGACCGCGAATCCACAGCGACGACGCAAGCCAGTTCCGCGGTCGCAGTTCGCGCAGCTCCTACAGGCGGCTTGTCAGATATCGTCGGCGCGAAACGCATCGCGCAGCCAGTTCAAGTCCGGCCGCGCCGGATCGCCATCGGCTTCGATCACGTCGAAGCGGCACGGGCTGTCGGCATAAACCGGATGGGCAAGCAAAAACGCCTGCGCGGCCATCACCAGCTTGCGCCGCTTGCGCGCATCCACCGACGCCGCGCCACCGCCGAAACGGTCGTCGCGGCGGTAACGCACTTCCACGAACGCCACGGTGGCGCCGTCGAGCATCACCAGATCGAGTTCGCCGAAACGGTAGTGGGCGTTAGCGGCGACCGCGCGCAGGCCGCGTTCGAGCAGATAGGCGCGCGCGGCGGCTTCGACCGCGGCGCCGCGGCCGCGCCGGTCCGGCGCGGCCGTGCGGGGATCAATTGCGCGAGGCATCCGCCAGCGGCACCGCGACGCCGCTGCTGAAGGTCGACCACGCCGGCGTGCGCAGCACGGTGCCGCCGCCGTCGATGCGCAGCACGCCGGTGGCGCCGGCGATGTAGGCGTCCGGACGCGTGGCCAGACGCTCCAGGTACGCGCTGAGCTGCCAGGCGTCGTAACCGAAGGCGAACAGGCGCGCGCCGGGACCGCGCGCGGTCGGCAACTGCTGGGCGACGCCGACCGCCGGCGACAGGCCGCGGATGCCGCCGCTGGTCCAGGATTCGGACGGGAAGGCGATGCCGTCGAGGACACGATCCTGTTCCGGCTTGCCGGTGCCCGAGAGCAATTGCGAAGTCGCCACCCGCGGCTTGTCGGACAGGCCGGCCAGCGCGAGCTTGGGAATCAGGGTGCGCGCCGAGCTGCCCTTGACCGCCAGGAACACCGCGTCGACGCCGCCTTCCTTGGCCACGAACGGGCCGAGATCGGCGGTGCCTTCGCCGATGCTGTCGGTCAGCACCGCGCCGCGCGCGGCCAGGCGTTCCTTGAGCGCGGCGATCGCGCGGCGCTGGCTGTCGTCGCCGCCGTCGATGGCGAGCACGCGCTTGGCTTTGCGATCGAGCAGGTAATCGGCCGCGGCCAGGCCTTCGTCTTCCGGGGTCAGCGAGAAGCTGACGTTGCCGTTGGGCGGGGCGACATTGCCGCGATTGAGCGCGAGCACCGGCACCGGCAGGGCGCCCTTGGCGAACACCGCGCTGACTTCATCGCGGCCGAGCGGGCCGATCACGAAATCGTTGCCGTCGGCGACCGCCTTGTCGTACGCGGCCACCGCGCCGCCGGCGGTGCCGGCGGTGTCGTAGAAGAACATGTCCGGACGGCGCCGGGTTTCGCCGTAGTAAGCGGCGTTCAAACCGTCGCGCACCGAGGCCGCGGCGACCGCGGTCGCGCCGGTGGACGGCAGCAGCACCGCCAGCTTCATCGGCGGGCGATAACCGTCGGCTTCGGCCGGCGGGCGCTGGCCGGCGTTGAAGCGCCAGTCCGAGCTGCGGTCGAACGGACGCGGCAGCGGCAGACCGCGCTTCATCAGCGCGCGGCCGACGAAGTTGTACAGCGGGTCGCCGGCGACCAAGGCGTTGGCTTCGTGGCTGAGGGTGGCGTCGTCGAGCTGGGCCAGCAGGCGCTCGATCTGCTGCTCGTTGGCGCTGCGTTCGGCGCCGGTCAGCTCGGCGTGGGTGCGGGCCAGATGGCTGGCCTGGGCGACGATCGGGTTGGACGTGCTGGTCGCCGCGACCGGACGGGTCTGTACGCCGGTGCAGCCGCCGAGGACGGCGGTGGCGACCAAAACGCTGAGCATCCCTGCAGTAGCGAGCCATGTCGTTGCGAGCCTTGCCGGCCGGTTTTGCTTAGAAGTCATCGGCTTGCATTCGCCGCGCAGCGGCGTTCCTATGGGACCGGTTAGGATTCTACCCGGCCATGAGTGGCGGTGAGTCAATCCCGGCGCCGCCGCTTCAGCAGCGGCTCCGGCGACAGGAGGTGGGGGCGGGCGCTGTATGCGCGGTTCCGGCCGGTCTCGGTCGACAGGCCTCATCCACCGCGCCGTAGCGGCCCCTTCATTCAGTAGAGCAGCATGCAGACTCCCGGCACCTTACATATCGTCGCCACCCCGATCGGCAACCTCGGCGACCTCAGCCCGCGCGCACTGGAGACCCTGCGCACGGTCGCGGCGATCTGCGCCGAGGACACCCGCCACACTCGCCAGTTGCTGGCCCATTTCGGCTCGGAGCGGCCGCTGTTGGCGCTGCATCAGCACAACGAGGAACAGCAGGCGGCGCAATTGGTGGCGCGGCTGCAGGGCGGGGAGTCGCTGGCCTTGGTGTCCGATGCGGGCACGCCCTTGGTCAGCGATCCCGGTTATCGGTTGGTGCGCGCCGCGCGCGCCGCCGGCATCCGGGTCTCGCCGGTGCCGGGCGCTTGCGCCGCGATCGCTGCGCTCAGTGTCGCCGGGGTGGCCTCGGACCGGTTCAGTTTCGAAGGGTTTTTGCCGGCCAAGACTTCGGCGCGGCGCGAGCGGCTGACCGGGCTGGCGGCTGAGCCGCGGACCTTGTTGTTCTACGAGTCGGCGCACCGGATCGAAGAAACCCTCGACGACATGATCGCCGCGTTCGGCGAACAGCGCGGCGCGGTGATCGCGCGCGAGCTGACCAAGCTGTTCGAAACCGTGCTCGACGGTTCGCTGGCCGAGCTGGCCGCGCAGGTCAAGGCCGATCCGAATCAGCGCAAGGGCGAGTTCGTGGTGATCGTCGAAGGCGCCGGCGAGGATGCCGACGCCCGGGTGATCGAAGGCAAGCGCATCTACGCCAAGCTCAGCGAACATTTGCCGCCCTCGACCGCGGCGAAACTGGCGGCGGAGTTGAGCGGGGCGCCGCGCAAGGCCTTGTACGGCAGCGGCGAATGATCGCGGCGGGGTCAGCCCTGGGATGCTTGCGCGCGTAGCGGCTGCATCGCCGCGACCAGTTGATCCAGCAGTTCGGGACCGGCCACCACCTCGAACATCCAGCGGTCTTCGGAGACGAAGATCGGCTGGCCGTTGACCCGCACGACGCGCTCGCCGCCGTCGATGCCCAGGTGGCGTTCGATATCGACGTCGGCCTCGGTCCGATGGATCGAGCCGAAGGCCGGCCAGAACGCGCGCTGCAAATCTTCCTCGGTCCAGTCGGGCAGGCGCGCGGAGAGGCTTTCGGCCTCGAGCAGGCCGGCGCGGCGGAGCATGCCGCGCGGGTACAGCGGGTACTGGTCTTCGGGGTCGTCGCTGTGCATGGTCGCCGGCTCCTTGCCGTGTCGGCGCGCGTTTGGGTCCAATTTAACCGTGCCGCGGCCGTTTGCGCGCCGCGCGTGCGACAATGCCGGCGCGGAGCAGGCCAGGCAGTCGCGTCATCGGATCGCAAGATCCGGTGCCGAGGAAAGTCCGGGCTCCACAGGGCACGGTGCCAGGTAACGCCTGGGCGGCGCGAGCCGACGGAAAGTGCAACAGAGAGCAGACCGCCGAACGGTTCCTTCGGGAATGCGTGGTAAGGGTGAAACGGTGCGGTAAGAGCGCACCGCGAGTCCGGCAACGGACCGGCACGGCAAACCCCACCGGGAGCAAGACCAAATAGGGAGACAATGTCGCGGCCCGCGATGTCTCCGGGTAGGTTGCTTGAGCGTAACGGTGACGTTGCGCCTAGAGGAATGACTGTCCACGACAGAACCCGGCTTATAGGCCCGCTTCGTGCTTCTTAGGCATTCGCCTAAGAAGCCCCAAAGTTTGCGATGCAAACTTTGGGCCCCAACTCGTTTACACCCAAAACCCCGCCCCTTCGGGGCGCCCCCTTTACTAAAGGGGGCTCTCGTATCGAAGGTGCGCGGTTTGGTTGGAGGCTTCCGCTTTCGCCTTAGCCCTCTCCCGCTTGCGGGAGAGGGTTGGGTGAGGGCCAAGCCAGATCGCGCCGAACCCCACCACCGTCATTCCGGCGAAAGCCGGAACCCCGTCGCCGTCATTCCGGCGAAAGCCGGAATCCATTTTGACCTTGCTTTGCTTCGAGCCCGATCGCGAGATTCGAGCGGCTTTTGCCTGCGCGACTTATTGGGAGCACAAACCCGCCACCAGCTTCCGACGGCGCAACGTCACTGCACCGCCCCAATCTGCTTCATGAAAGCCTGGTTGTCCCAATACAACCACTCCTCAACCATCACCCCGTTCTCCCACCGCCCGATGGTGACCATGTCGAGCTTGAACGGCTTCTGGGTCGGGGCCAGGGTCTTGCCGTCGCCCAGCGGCATCGGCTGGCTGAAGGTGCCCTCCAGCACGCCGCTGACCGCGGTCAGGTTGCCCTGGGCGATCTTGATCGGGTGCACCTTGATCTTGGTATCCGGCGCGAACACGAACTGCGGCTTGAGTTCGGCGATATGCGCGTCCAGCCCGGTGGTGGTGCGTCCGTCGGGGTAGTGGACGACGATGTTCTGGGCGTGGCTCTTATGGAAATCGTCCCACTGCTGGCCGCTGTAATGGACGAAATCGAGTTCGTCGAAGGTCTGCAGGTGGCGGTCCTGCTGGGCCTGTTCGGCCTGCAGGCGTTTGAGGATGGTCGCGTCGGCGGCCGCGGCGGTCAGCGGCGCCCTGGCGGTGTCCTCGCGGGTGCAGCCGGCGGCGAGGGCGGCGATCAGGGCCAGGGGCAGGGCGAGTCGGCCGGCGCGCAGGACGGGGGCGGGCATGGGCGGTTCCAGGAGAAAGGTGGGGCCACGCTAGGCCTTGCCGTGTGAACCGCATGTCGGACTCCACCAGGCACCGGCCCAGTGGACGCGATGTGTCCAAAGCGATAGCTGCCGGAGATCGCGTCGGTAAAATCGATCATCTGCGTCGATCCTGATCCCATGCTGCTGCGCAGCATGGCCGGACTAACTGTGATCCAGTTCGCCCTCGGGTCACTTTGTGACGTTCAGAGTCTCAAAATATGAGACGAAACAAAGGCTAGTGGATAAGTCTTGAATAAGACTCTGAAGTTCGTTGCAAGCCATTGATGCGCCTAGCGAAATTTGCCCCGGAAAGTTGTTGACAACCCTGTGGGCCCTGCTAAGGTGGACATCCGAGGGAAAACCTGGGTTTTAGTGGTTTTCGGAGGCTCCGCCCAAGTCGGGCGAACGAACTGAGGTGACCCGTCCGGTAGAGACGGGAGCCGCAAAGGTGCGCAATGTTCCAAGGCGAAACCGCCATCACGATCGACGACAAGGGACGGCTGGCGGTACCTACCGCTTACCGCGACCTGGTCGCGCGCGAGTGCGACAACCGCCTGGTCATCACCTACAACCCGTTCGAGTCCGGCTCGCTGTACCTGTACCCGCTGTCGATCTGGGAACGCGTCCGCGACCAGGTCAACAAGCTGCCCAAGGTCAAGCAGGTCAATCGCAACATGCAGCTCAAGCTGGTCGGCGCGGCGGCGTTCGTCGAGCTCGACGGCAACGGCCGCATCACCGTGCCGGCCAGCCACCGCGCCGCGGTCGGCATCGAGAAGAAAGCCGTGTTGCTGGGCATGGGCGACAAATTCGAACTTTGGAGCGAGCAGGCGCATCACGCGCAGATCCGTCAGACGATTTCCGACGACGATCTGAGCGACGAGCTGCTCGACCTGCAGCTATGACGGACGGTGGCATGGAACGCACGCACGCGCGATCCGGCCACCTTCCCGTGATGTACCGGCAGGTGCTCGAAGGCCTGCGGGTGCACGGGAACGGCGCCTATCTGGACGGTACGTTCGGACGCGGCGGGCACGCCCGCGGCGTGCTCTCGCAATTGCAGGCCGGAGGACGGCTGTTGGTGATGGACAAGGATCCCGAGGCGATCGCCGTGGCCGAACGCGAGTTCGGCGGCGATCCGCGCGTATCCATCTATCGCGGCAGCTTCGCCGACATGGGCCAGTGGCAAGCAGCCGCCGGCGGACTGGACGGCGTGTTGTTGGATCTGGGCGTGTCTTCGCCGCAGCTGGATGTCGCCGAGCGCGGCTTCAGCTTCGGCAAGGACGGCCCGTTGGACATGCGCATGGATCCCGACAGCGGGGTCAGCGCGGCGCAGTGGTTAGCGACGGCGAGCGAGAAGGAGATCGCGGACGTGTTGTGGACGTATGGCGAGGAACGGCAAAGCCGCAAGATCGCGCGCGCGCTCAAGGCGCCCCGCGACGGGCGCCCGTTGACCCGCACCGCCCAACTCGCCGACCTGATCGCCCAGGTGATGCCGCGCGGCGACCAGAAAATCCATCCGGCCACCCGCAGCTTCCAGGCCATCCGCATCTTCATCAACCGCGAACTGGCCGATCTGGAGCTGGGCCTGGACGCCGCGCTGGCGCGGCTCAAGCCCGGCGGCCGGCTGGCGGTGATCAGCTTCCATTCGCTGGAAGACCGCATCGTCAAGCAATTCATCCTGCGCCACAGCAAGGCGCCGCCGGCCAACCGGCGGATGCCGGTGGAGGTCGAATTCACCGCCAACCTGCTCGCCATCGGCGGCGCGCAGAAGGCCGAGTTCGAGGAAACCGCCGACAACCCGCGCGCGCGCAGCGCGGTGTTGCGAGTGGCCGAGAAGCTGGGGGTGGCCGCATGATGCGTCTGCTGCTCGCGCTGCTGATCGTCGCTAACGTGGTGTCCGCGTTGTTGGTGGTGTTCGCGCGCCACGAGCACCGCCAGTTGTTCGTGCAGCTCAATAAACTCCAGCGCGAGCGCGACGAGCTCAATATCGAGTTCGGCCGGCTGCAGCTGGAACAGGCGACCTGGGCGGAGAGCAACCGCATCGACCAGGTCGCGCGCGAGCGCATCGGGATGAAGTTCCCCGAAGGCGCCGAAACCGTGGTGATCCGTCCATGAGCGGGCGCAAGAACAAGCGCGCCGGCCGCAGCGGTCCGCTGGATCGGGTGCTGGGTGAACGCGGCAACCGCGGCGGCGGCCTGGACCGTCTGGTCGAGAACCTCGGCGAGGGTTTCGCGCGTTTTCGCGAGGAACGCGCGCGCTCGGGCAACAAGCCGCGCGGCCGCGGCGCTCAGTTCAATCTGCGCAACCGCCTGATCCTGGTCGGCGGCGCGCTGGGCCTGTGCTCGCTGGCGCTGATCGGCCGGGCGCTGGACCTGCAGGTCATCAGCAACGATTTCTATCGCCAGCAGGGCGATGCGCGCTCGCTGCGCGAGATTCCGATCCCGACCTCGCGCGGCATGATCACCGACCGCAACGGCGAGCCGCTGGCGGTGTCCACGCCGGTCGAATCGATCTGGGGCAACCCCAAGGAACTGGCCAAGAATCCCGAGCGCCTGCCGGATCTGGCCAAGGCCCTGGGCGTGGCGCCGGACGAACTGGCGCGCAAGCTCTCGCAGCGTTCGGGCAAGGAATTCATGTACCTCAAGCGCCGGATCAATCCGGACGAGGCGCGCAAGATCCTGGCCCACAAGGTGCCGGGCGTGTTCTCGCAGCGTGAGTTCCGCCGCTTCTACCCGCAGGGCGAGGCGATGGCGCACGTGTTGGGCTTCACCAACATCGACGACCGCGGCCAGGAAGGCCTGGAACTGGCGTTCGACCACGAGCTGCGCGGCAAGCCCGGAACCAAGCGGGTGATCCGCGACGGCGCCGGCCGCATCGTCGAAAACGTCGATCTGGTGCATTCGGCCGAACCGGGCAAGGACATCACCCTGACCCTGGACCGCCGCATCCAGTACCTGACCTATCGCGAACTGCGCCGCGCCCTGGTCGACACCGGCGCCAGCAGCGCCTCGGCGGTGGTGTTGGACATCGAAACCGGCGAAGTGCTGGCGATGGCCAACCTGCCCACCTACAACCCCAATCTGCTCGGCGCCGGCAACCGCGACACCCATCGCAACCGCGCCATCACCGACGTGGTCGAGCCGGGTTCGACGATGAAGCCGATCACCGTGGCCGCCGCGCTCAACGCCGGCACGGTCACCCCGAACACCCTGGTGAACACCTCGCCGGGCTGGATGCCCAATGGCCGTTACCGGATCACCGACACCCACAACAACGGCGTGTTGACGGTCACCGGCGTGATCACCAAGAGCTCCAACATCGGCGCGGCCAAGCTCGCGCTGCCGTTGAAGAACGACTACTACTATCAGTTCATCCGCAATTTCGGCTACGGCAGCAAGCCGGGCAGCGGCTTCCCGGGCGAGTCGTCGGGTCTGGTGGCTTCGCCGCAGCGTTGGAGCGGCACCACCAAGGCCACCATGTCCTACGGCTACGGTCTGTCGGCCACGCCGATGCAGATCGCGATGGCGTATGCGGCGATGGCCAACGGCGGCAAGTTGATCCAGCCGACCTTCGTCAAAGGCCAGCGCAACGAAGGGCACCAGGTGCTCGACCCGGCCGTGGCCGGCGAAATCATGCGCATGATGCAGACCGTGACCGAGCCGGGCGGCACCGCCAAGCAGGCGGCGATCCTGGGCTATCACGTCGCCGGCAAGACCGGCACCACGCGCAAGTTCAGCGGCACCGGCGGCTACTCGAAGAAGTACGTGTCGCTGTTCGCCGGCGTGGTGCCGGTGCAGAAGCCGCGCTTTTCGATGGTGGTGGTGGTCAGCGAACCCGATCCGAGCAAGAAGGGTTACTACGGCGGTTCGGTGTCCGGCCCGGTGTTCCGCAACGTCATGGACGGCGCGCTGCGCTTGATGGACGTGGCCCCGGACGACATCGAAACCTGGCTGGCGGTGCAGGCCGCCGCCGAAGCCAAGCGGCTCAAGCAGAACGGCGGCAAGCCGAGCGGGCCGGTCGTGCCCGCGGCCGCGCGCACCGCCGCATCGCCGCCACCGATCGCCGCCAGCACCCTGGCCCAGGGAGGCGCCCGATGAGCCGCCTGATGCCCTTGGCCGAACTGCTGCCCGACATCGCCGGCATCCCCGGCGATCTGCGCATCTCGGGACTGGTGATGGACAGCCGTGCGGTGCGTCCGGGCAACGCGTTCGTGGCGATCGCCGGGTTCGGCGCGCACGGGCTCAAGTTCGTCGAACAGGCGCGCGCGCAGGGCGCGGCCGCGATCCTGTTCGAGCCGCCGGCTCCGGAAGATTTGCCCGCACCGGCCGACGCCATCGCCGTGCCGGGGCTGCGTTCGCGCCTGGGCGAGATGGGCGATGCTTTCCACGGCCGCGCCACCGCGGCGATGACCGTGGTCGGCGTCACCGGCACCAACGGCAAGACCTCGACCGTGCAGCTGATCGCGCAGGCCTGGGCCGCGCGCGGCATCCGCTGCGGCACGGTCGGCACGCTCGGCGCCGGTTTGTACGGCGAAATCGTTCCGACCGGTTTCACCACGCCGCTGGTGCTGCAACTGCATGAATTGCTGGCCGACATGCACGACGCGGGCGCGCAGGCGATCGCGATGGAAGTCAGCTCGCACGCGCTCGATCAGGGCCGGGTGGCCGGCGTGCATTTCGATGTCGGCGTGTTCACCAACCTCACCCGCGACCATCTGGATTACCACGGCGACATGGCCAGCTACGGCGCGGCCAAGGCGCGGTTGTTCGGCTGGGACGGGCTGAAGGCGGCGGCGATCAACCTCGACGACGAATTCGGCCGCGAACTGATCGCGCAGCTGCCCAAGAGCGTGCGCGCGATCGGGCTGAGCTCGCGCGGCCGCGACGGCGCGGTGGTGCGCGCGCAGGCGCTGAGCTTCGACAGCCGCGGCATCGGGTTCGATCTGGTCGTGGCCGGCAAGCCGCACAAGGTCGCTTCCAAGCTGCTCGGTCGTTTCAACGTCGACAACCTGCTGGCGGTGGCCGGCGCGCTGTACGCGCTCGGCGAGGAGCCGGCGCAGATCGCCCAGACCCTGTCGCAGCTCGAACCCATCCACGGCCGCATGAACCGCCTCGGCGGCGACGGCGTATCGCCGCTGGTGGTGATCGACTACGCGCACACCCCCGACGCGCTGGAGCAGGCCCTGGCCTCGCTGCGCGCGCATGCCAACGCGCGGCTGATCTGCGTGTTCGGCTGCGGCGGCGAGCGCGACCGCGGCAAGCGTCCGCAGATGGCGGCGATCGCCGAACACGGCGCCGACCTGGTGGTGGTCACCGACGACAACCCGCGCGGCGAAGACGGCGACGTCATCGTCGCCGACATTCTGGAAGGCTTGCGCGCGCCGCAGCGGGCGATCGTGCAGCGCGACCGCCGCGCGGCGATCGAACAGGCGATCGCCGAAGCCGGTCCCGACGACATCGTGCTGGTGGCCGGCAAGGGCCACGAGCCTTATCAGGAAATCCACGGCGTGCGGCATCCGTTCGACGACACCCTGATCGCGCAGGCGGCATTGGAGGCGAAAGCATGAAGCGCCTGATGCTGTCGCAGATCGCGAGCATGACCGGCGGCCGCCTGCACGGCGAGGACGCCGCGATCGACGTGGTCGCCACCGACACCCGCGCGCTGCCGGTCGGCGGCGCGGCGTTGTTCGTCGCGCTCAAGGGCGAGCGTTTCGACGGCCACGACCATGTCGCCGGCCTGGCCCATACCGCGGTCGCCGCGGCGCTGGTGTCGCGCCAGATCGATGCGCCGATCGCCCAGGTGATCGTCGCCGATACCGAGCGCGCGCTGGCCGACATCGCGACCACGGTGCAGTCCGCCCGCGACACCCGGGTGATCGCGATCACCGGCAGCAACGGCAAGACCAGCGTCAAGGCCTTGGCCACCGCGATCCTGGAACAGGCCGCGCCGGGCCGCACCTATTCCACCCCGGGCAACCGCAACAACGAAATCGGCCTGCCGCTGGCGGTGCTGGACGCGCCGGAAGACGCCGTGTTCGCGGTGTACGAGATGGGCGCCGGCAAGCCGGGCGACATCGATTACCTGGTGCGCATCGCGCGCCCGCAAGTCTCGGTGGTCAACAACATCGCGCCGGCGCATCTGGAACGCATGGGCAGTCTGCTCGGCATCGCCGACACCAAGGCGGCGATCTACGACGCGCTGCCGTCGTACGGCGTGGCCGCGATCAATGCCGACGATGCGTTCGCGCCGTACTTCGAAAACCGCGCTTCGGGCCGGACCGTCATCCGCTACGGCATCGACGCCAGCGCGGAAGTGACGGCGAAGAACGTCCGCGTCGGCACCGAGGGTTCTAGGTTCGTGCTGGCGACTGCGTCGGGCGAGGCCGAGATCGCGCTCAAGCTGGTCGGCCGCCACAACGTGCGCAACGCGCTCGCCGCGGCGTCGCTGGCGCTGGGCGCGGGCGTGGCGCTGGAAACCATCGCCGCCGGCCTCAACGCCGCCCAGCCGGTCGACGGCCGTCTGATCACCCACCGCCTGGACAACGGCGCGGTGCTGATCGACGACAGCTACAACGCCAACCCCGGCTCGACCGCGGCGGCGATCGACACGCTGGCCGAGATGGCGGGCGAAAACTGGCTGGTGCTCGGCGCCATGCGCGAAATCGGCGACGAAGAAATCGCCATGCACGCCGACATCGGCCGCCGGGCCAAGGCCGCCGGCCTGCGCCGGCTGTTCGCTCTGGGCGAACTGCCGACCGCGGCGGCGAACGCCTTCGGCGACGGCGCGCAAGTGTTCGACAGCCACGCCTCGCTGGCCCAGGCGCTGAGCGCCGAGCTGCGCGAAGGCGTGCGCGTGTTGGTGAAGGGATCGCACAGCAGTGCGATGGACAAGATCGTGACGGCGTTGCTGTCCGCGCACACACCCGCACAGGGGAAGGGGACCACGCATGTTGCTTGAACTGACTCGTTGGCTTGAACAGTTGCAGAGCCTGTTCGGTCTGTTCGGCTATCTGACCTTCCGCGGCATCTTGAGCGCGCTGACCGCGCTTGCGCTGTCGCTGTGGTGGGGCCCGGCGGTGATCCGCAAGCTGGCCCAGTACAAGGGCGGCCAGCCGATCCGTCAGGACGGCCCGCAGACCCACTTCTCCAAGGCCGGCACGCCGACCATGGGCGGCGCGCTGATCCTGATGACGGTGCTGGCCTCGGTGCTGCTGTGGGGCGACCTGCGCAACAGGTACGTGTGGCTGGTGCTGGGCGTGATGCTGTGCTTCGGCGCGATCGGTTGGTACGACGACTGGATCAAGATCGTGCGCCGCGACCCCAACGGGCTGAAGTCGCGCTGGAAGTACCTGCTGCAGTCGATCTTCGGTCTGGCCGCCGGCGCCTTCCTGTACTTCACCGCCGATCCGGCGGTGGTCGCCAGCACTACCTTCTATGTGCCGCTGATCAAGGCCATCGCCATTCCGCTCGGCGCCGGCTTGATCGTGGTCGCGTACTTCTGGATCGTGGGTTTCTCCAACGCGGTGAACCTGACCGACGGCCTCGACGGTCTGGCGATCATGCCGACCGTGCTGGTGGCCTGCGCGCTGGGCGTGTTCGCCTACGCTTCCGGTCACGCCGAATTCTCCAAGTACCTGCAGATCCCGCAGGTGCCGGGCGCGGGCGAACTGGTGATCATCTGCGCGGCGATCGCCGGCGCCGGCCTGGGCTTTCTGTGGTTCAACACCTATCCGGCGATGGTGTTCATGGGCGACATCGGCGCGCTGGCGCTGGGCGCGGTGCTCGGCACCATCGCCATCATCGTGCGCCAGGAGCTGGTGCTGGTGATCATGGGCGGCGTGTTCGTGATCGAAACCCTGTCGGTGATGATCCAGGTCGCGTCGTTCAAGCTGACCGGCAAGCGCGTGTTCCGGATGGCGCCGATCCATCACCACTTCGAACTCAAGGGCTGGCCCGAGCCGCGGGTGATCGTGCGCTTCTGGATCATCTCGGTCGTGCTGGTTCTGGTCGGTCTGGCCACGCTCAAGGTCCGCTGATGGAAAACTCCGCACGCCAGGCAACCCGGCTCGACGCCATCCACGGTCGCTACGACCCGTGGCTGTTGCTCGTGTCCGCGGCATTGGCGTGCACCGGCGTGATCATGGTCGGCTCGGCCTCGCTGGGCGTGGCCGCGACCCACGCGGTGGACCCGTTCTACTTCCTGACCCGCCACCTGATCTTCCTCAGCATCGGTCTGGCGCTCGGCTTCTGGCTGATGCGCACCGAGCTCAAGACCATCGAACAGCACAACCAGTGGTTGCTGCTGGTGTGCGTGGTGTTGCTGCTGATGGTGTTCGTGCCGGTGATCGGCAAACAGGTCAACGGCGCCAAGCGCTGGATCAACCTCGGCCCGGCCAGTTTCCAGGCGGTCGAAGCGGTCAAACTGCTCTACATCATCTGGCTGGCGAGCTACCTCAAGCGCTTCAGCGAAGACATTTCCGCGACCTGGGGCGCGATGCTCAAGCCGATCGGCGTGGCCATCGTGCTGGTCGGGCTGTTGTTGATGCAGCCGGACTTCGGTTCGTCCTCGCTGCTGCTGGCGATCACCGCCGGCATGCTGGTGCTGGGCGGGGTGAACATGCCGCGGATGTTCGGGCCGGTGCTGATCGGTCTGCCGGTGCTGGCGATCATCGCCATCGCCGAGCCTTACCGCGTCGTGCGTCTGACCTCCTTCCTCAATCCCTGGGTCGATCCGTTCGGCACCGGTTATCAGCTGACCAACGCCTTGATGGCGGTCGGTCGCGGCGAATGGATCGGCGTCGGCCTGGGCGCCTCGGTGCAGAAGCTGTCGTACCTGCCCGAAGCGCACACCGACTTCATCATGGCGGTGATCGCGGAAGAATTCGGCTTTGTCGGCGTGTGCGCGGTGGTCGGCATGTACATGCTGCTGTCCGGGCGGGCGCTGTGGATCGGCCTGAAGTGCGTGGAGATGCGCCGGCATTTCTCCGGCTACGTGGCGTTCGGCATCGCCCTGTGGATGGGCTTGCAGAGCTTCGTCTCGATCGGCGTGAACCTGGGCCTGTTGCCGACCAAGGGCCTGACCTTGCCGATGATTTCCTACGGCGGCTCCAGCGTGCTGATGAGCTGCGCCGCGCTCGGCGTGTTGCTGCGGGTGTCGTACGAACTCGACCGCGCTCAGCGCCAGGTCGCGCGTCTGCGCGGCGAAGCGGCGCAGGCGCCGGGCGGCGCGCCGGCCACCAGCAATCCGATTCCGTCCGCGGCCAGCGCCAGCGCGCGCGGCACCAGCCGCTTGCGCGAGCGGGTCGAGCCTTCGCTGGGGAGGTCGGCATGAACGATCTTCGTTCCAGCCAGCGTCCGGTGATGATCCTGGCCGGCGGCACCGGCGGGCATATCTTCCCGGGCCTGGCCGTGGCCAAGGCGCTGCGCGAGCGCGGCGTGCCGGTCACCTGGCTGGGCGCGGCCGGCGGCATGGAAACCCGGCTGGTGCCGCAACACGGTATCGACATCGACACCATCGCGATCAGCGGCGTGCGCGGCAAGGGCGTGGCCACGTTGATCCGCGCGCCGTTCCGGGTGATCGCCTCGGTGCGCGCGGCCCAGCGCGTGTTGCGCCAGCGCCAGCCGCGTGCGGTGATCAGCTTCGGCGGCTACGCGGCCGGTCCGGGCGGCATCGCCGCGCGTCTGGCCGGCGTGCCGCTGATCGTGCACGAACAAAACCGCGCGCCGGGCATGACCAACCGGGTGCTGTCGCGTTTCGCCCGCCGCGTGCTGACCGGGTTCCCGGACACCTTCACCAACGTGGCCGAAGAAGTGGTGGGCAACCCGGTGCGTGCGGAAATCGCCGCGATCGCCGCGCCCGCGCAGCGCTTCGCCGACCGCAGCGGGCCGCTGCGTCTGCTGGTGCTGGGCGGCAGCCAGGGCGCGCGCGCGCTCAACAGCGCGGTGCCGGAAGCCATCGCCGGTTTGCGTGGGCGGGTGCCGTGCGAAGTGCGGCATCAGTGCGGCGAGAAGCTGTTGGCCGACGCGCAGGAGGCTTACAAGAAAGCCAACGTCATCGCTTCGGTCGAGCCTTTCATCGCCGATATGTCGGCCGCTTACGGTTGGGCCGACCTGGTGGTCTGCCGCGCCGGCGCGCTGACCCTGGCCGAGCTGTGCGCGGCCGGCGTGGGCAGCGTGCTGGTGCCGTTCCCGCAGGCGGTCGACGACCACCAAACCAAGAACGCGCGCTATCTGGTCGATCGCGGCGCGGCGCAGCTGCTGCCGCAGGCCGGCGAAGACCTCGGCGCGCGTCTGTCGGCGACCATCGAAATCCTGGCCGAGCGCGGCGTGCTGCTGCAGATGGGCGAAGCCGCGCGCGCCATCGCCAAACCCGACGCGGCCGACCGCGTCGCCCAGATCGTATTGGAGCAGTCGAACATGAAGGAGCCGGCATGAGCACGGCATTGCGCCGCCGCCTGCAGCACACCGGCGACCTGGCCAAGGCGTTCCCGCGCGTGCACTTCGTCGGCATCGGCGGCACCGGCATGAGCGGCATCGCCGAGGTCATGTGCACGCTGGGCTATCAGGTGTCCGGTTCGGACATGGCCGACAACGCGGTGACCCGCCGTCTGGCCGCGATGGGCGCCAACGTCCACCGCGGCCACGCCGCGGCCAACGTGCTCGGCGCCGATTGCGTGGTGGTGTCCAGCGCGATCAAGCGCGACAACCCCGAGCTGATGGAAGCGCGCGCGCAGCGCATTCCGGTGGTGCCGCGCGCGGAAATGCTGGCCGAGCTGATGCGCTTCCGCCGCGGCATCGCGGTGGCCGGCACCCACGGCAAGACCACCACCACCTCGCTGACCGCCAGCGTGCTGGCCGAAGGCGGCATCGACCCGACCTTCGTGATCGGCGGCAAGTTGCTCGCGGCCGGCGCCAACGCCGGTCTGGGCGGCGGCCAATGGCTGGTGGCCGAGGCCGACGAAAGCGACGGCAGCTTCCTGCGCCTGAATCCGCAGATCGCCATCGTCACCAACATCGACGCCGATCACCTGGAAAACTACGGCGGCGATTTCGCCAAGGTCCAGGCCGCGTTCGAGGAATTCCTGCACCGGCTGCCGTTCTACGGCCTGGCGGTGCTGTGCATCGACGACGCCAACGTCGCCAAGCTCGCGGCCGAAACGCCGCGGCATGTGATGACCTACGGCTTCGACGAAACCGCCGACGTGCGCGCCGAAGACGTCAGCCAGACCGGCGGCGCGATGCATTTCACCCTGTGCCTGCCCGATGCGACCCGCACCGCGGTGACCCTGGCGCTGCCGGGCCGCCATAACGTGCTCAACGCGCTGGCCGCCGCCTCGGTGGCGTGGCAGTTGGGCGTGCAGCCCGCTGCGATCGCGCGCGCGCTGGAGAAGTTCGAGGGCATCGGCCGGCGCTTCAACCTGCTCGCCCAGGTCAAGACCGAGAAGGGCGCGACGGTGCAGTTGGTCGACGATTACGGCCATCACCCGAAGGAGCTCGAAGCGGTGTTCGCCGCCGCCCGCGGCGGTTGGCCGGACAAGCGTCTGGTGGTCGCGTTCCAACCGCATCGCTACAGCCGCACCCGCGATCTGTTCGACGACTTCGCCGCGGTGTTGTCGTCGGTGGACGCGTTGGTGCTGACCGAGGTCTATCCGGCCGGCGAAGCGCCGATCGCCGGCGCCGACGCCAAGTCGCTGGCGCGCGCGATCCGCGCGCGCGGCCGCATCGACCCGGTGGTGGTCAGCGGCGCGGGCGATCTGGCCGGCGTCCTGCCGGACGTGTTGAACGACGGCGACCTGCTGTTGCTGATGGGCGCCGGCGATATCGGCGCCGCTGCGCAGCAGCTCGCCACTCAGGGTTTCCAGGGAGAATCGAAGTGAGTCCGCAGTTCGCACCGCTCCGCGTCACCGATCCGGCCGTGTTCGGCCGCGTCGCCGTTCTGATGGGCGGCACCAGCTCGGAGCGCGAGGTCTCGCTGAATTCCGGCGCCGGCGTGCTCGACGCGCTGCGTTCGCGCGGCGTGGACGCGTTCGCGGTCGACGGCATCGCGGCGTTGATCGAACGCATTCGCGCCGGCGCGGTGGATCGGGTGTTCAACATCCTGCACGGCGGCAGCGGCGAAGACGGCGTGCTGCAAGGCCTGCTGGAAGCGCTCGGCGTGCCGTACACCGGTTCGGACGTGCTCGGTTCGGCCTTGGCGATGGACAAGATCCGGACCAAGCAGGTCTGGCTCGGCGCCGGCCTGCCGACGCCGAAGTACAAGCGCATCGCCAAGGGCGACGACGTGCACGCCGCGGCCCAGGAAATCGGCTTGCCGGTGATCATCAAGCCGTCCAGCGAAGGCTCCAGCGTCGGCGTGTCGCGCGTGCTCAAGGACGCCGACATCGACGAAGCGGTCGCGCTGGCCGCGCGTTACCCCGGCGAGATGCTGATGGAGCAGATGGTGATCGGCGACGAGCTCACCGTGGCCGTGCTGATCAACGGCGAGGGCTACACCGCGCTGCCGTCGATCCGGATCGTGCCCAAGGGCGAGTGGTACGACTATCACGCCAAGTACATCGCCGAAGACACCCAATACCTGTGCCCGGGCCTGGAAGGCGCGGCCGAAGACGAAATCCGCCGGCTGGCGATGGAAGCCTTCGTCGCCGCCGGTTGCAAGGGCTGGGGCCGGGTCGATTTCATGCGCGACCGCAACGACGGCCAGTTGTACCTGATCGAGGTCAACACCGCGCCGGGCATGACCAGCCACTCGCTGGTGCCCAAGGGCGCGCGTCAACTCGGCATCGAGTACGACGAGCTGTGCTGGCGCGTGCTCGAAGCCACGGTCGTGCAAGGAGGTGCGGCGGCGTGAACGCCCTGCTGCGACTGATCGGTTGGTTGCTGGCGCTGGCCTTGGTCGCGCTGCCGGTGGTGGCCGTGCTCAACGGCTGGATCGGCGCGAACCAATGGCCGCTCAAGCGCCTGCGCGTGACCGGTGAGTTCGAGCGGGTCGATGCGACCGCGTTGCGCAAGACCCTGCTGCCGTACGCGCAGCGCGGCTTCTTCGCGGTCGACCTGCCCAAGGCGCAGGACGCGGTGGCCAGGCTGCCGTGGGTCGAGCACGCCGAAGTGCGCAAGCGCTGGCCCGACGTGCTGGAAGTCAGCGTGATCGAACACAAGCCGTTCGCGCGCTGGGGCAAGGATCAGCTGCTGTCCGAACAAGGCCGGCTGTTCCCGATCAGCAACATCCAGGTGCCGGACAACCTGCCGCATTTCGCCGGTCCCGACGCGCGGGTGGCCGATGTGGTCGCGCTGTACAACGAGTCGCGCGAGTTGTTCGCGCCGATCGGCCTGGACGTCAAGCAGATCGAAGTCGATCAGCGCGGCAGCTGGACCCTGGGCCTGGGCAACGGCGCCCAGATCGTGGTCGGCCGCAGCCAGGAACGCAGCCGCTTGAGCCGTTTCGTCAAGCTGTTGCCGCAGTTGATGGCGCAGCGCGTGCAGGTGTTGGCGCGCGCGGATCTTCGTTACACCAATGGTTTTTCGCTGTCGTGGGCGCCCGTGCAGGCGCCGGCGGCGGCACCGAAGCAGCAGCAAGGACAGTCATGAATCGCAAAGGCGACAAGTCGCTGATCGTAGGCCTCGACGTCGGCACCTCCAAAGTGGTGGCGCTGGTGGGCGAGTATTCGCCTGGCAATCCCATCGAAGTGATCGGCATCGGCTCGCACGAGTCGCGCGGGCTCAAGCGCGGCGTGGTCATCGACATCGAGTCCACGGTGCAGTCGATCCAGCGCGCGATCGAGGAAGCCGAGCTGATGGCCGGTTGCGAGATCCGCTCGGTCTACGCCTCGATCTCCGGCAACCACATCCAGTGCCGCAACTCGCAAGGCATCGCCCCGATCCGCGACGGCGAGGTGACCTACGGCGATCTGGACCGGGTGCTGGAAGCGGCCAAGGCGGTGGCGATCCCGGCCGACCAGAAGATCCTGCACGCGATTCCGCGCGACTACGTGCTCGACGATTCGCAGGAAGGCATCCGCAACCCGGTCGGCATGACCGGCGTGCGCCTGGAAGTGCACGCGCACCTGGTGGTGTGCGCGCAATCGGCCGCGGCCAACATCAGCAAGTGCGTGCAGCGCTGCGGCTTGCAGGTCGACGACCTGATCCTGGGCGTGCTGGCCTCCAGCAACGCAGTGCTGACCAACGACGAGCGCGAGCTCGGCGTGGTGCTGGTCGACATCGGCGCCGGCACCACCGACATCGCGGTGTTCGTGCAGGGCGCGATCGCCCACAGCGCCTCGTTGCCGATCGCCGGCGACAAGGTCACCGAGGACATCGCGCACATGCTGCGCACGCCGACGCCCGAAGCCGAGCAGATCAAAGTGCGTTACGCCTGCGCGCTGGCGCAGATGGCGACCGCCGAAGAATCGATCCAGGTGCCCAGCGTCGGCGACCGTCCGCCGCGGCGGATGCCGCGCCACTCGCTGGCGCAGGCGGTGCAGGCGCGCTACGAGGAAATCTTCGAAATGATCCAGGCCGAGCTTCGCCGCTCGGGCTTTGAGCATCACGTCCGCGCCGGCATGGTCCTGACCGGCGGCGCGGCCAAGATGGAAGGCGTGGTCGAACTGGCCGAGGAAATGCTGCAGATGCCGGTGCGCGTGGGCATTCCCCAGCACGTCACCGGCTTGGGCGAAGTGGTCGGCAACCCGGTCCACGCCACCGGCGTGGGTCTGCTGCTGATGGGCAGCCAGATCGAAAACCCGCGCCGTCCGGTGATCTCCACCGGCCGCGCCGGCAGCTTCTTCAACAAGATCAAGAACTGGTATCGCGGCGAGTTCTGACGCCGCGGTATCGCAGTCTCACGGCCGAGGCGAGGGCGCCATGGCCGGCAAGCGGGCAAGTGGCGAGCGTACTGGCATACATCCCCCAGCCGATAACTAGCAACACATAAAACTAAGAGGACGAGAACATGGCACATTTCGAATTGGTTGAAAAAATGGCCCCGAACGCGGTGATCAAGGTCGTCGGCGTGGGCGGCGGCGGCGGCAACGCCGTGGCGCACATGGTCAGCGGCAACGTCGACGGCGTGGAATTCATCACCGCCAACACCGACGCGCAGGCGATCAAGAACTGCGGCGCCAAGCTGCAACTGCAGCTCGGCAGCAATGTCACCAAGGGCCTGGGCGCGGGCGCGAATCCGGAAGTCGGCCGTCAGGCGGCGCTGGAAGATCGCGAGCGCATCATGGACGCGCTGACCGGCGCCGACATGGTCTTCATCACCGCCGGCATGGGCGGCGGCACCGGCACCGGCGCTGCGCCGGTGGTCGCGCAGTTGGCCAAGGAGATGGGCATCCTGACCGTCGCCGTGGTCACCAAGCCGTTCCCGTTCGAGGGCCGCCGCCGCATGCAGGTCGCGCTCAAGGGCATCGAGGAGCTGTCGCACCACTGCGATTCGCTGATCACCATCCCCAACGAGAAGCTGATCACCGTGCTCGGCCGCAACGCGACCATGATCCAGGCCTTCCGCGCGGCTAACGACGTGCTGCTCGGCGCGGTCCAGGGCATCGCCGATCTGATCGTGCGTCCGGGTCTGATCAACGTCGACTTCGCCGACGTGCGCACGGTGATGAGCGAAATGGGTCTGGCGATGATGGGCACCGGCGCCGCGCGCGGCGACGATCGCGCTCAGGCCGCGGCCGAGTCGGCGATCCAGAACCCGCTGCTCGACGACGTCAACCTGGCCGGCGCCAACGGCATCCTGGTCAACATCACCGCCGGTCCGGACTTCACCATGGCCGAGTTCGACGAAGTCGGCCGCACCATCGAGAACTTCGCTTCCGAAGACGCGACCGTGGTCATCGGCACCGTGCTCGACCCGGACATGCAGGACGAGGTCAAGGTCACCGTGGTCGCCACCGGCCTCAACCGCGTCGCCGCCAAGCAGTCGGTGCGCGGCCAGGGTTACGACCGCGAATCGCAGCGCGCGCCGATCCAACTGGTGCGCAACGCGACCACCGGCCAGCCGGAATTCGGCGCCATGGACGACGTCGGCCACGCGCCGATGCCGAGCTTCGGCGGCAGCCTGCGCGGCAACACTTCGCGTCAGGAACCGACCGGTCCCGCCGTGGCGGACTTCGGCAGCGACAACAGCTACCTGGACATCCCGGCGTTCCTGCGCCGCCAGGCGGACTGAGGACCAGAAGCGAGCGCAGAGGAGCGAGAAGAGCGAACGGCTTTCGCTCACTCCTCACTTCTCCACGCTCACTCCTGCTCCCCCCCCCCCCGGACCGGACTCGTCCCCGGTCCCCAGGGCACCTTGCCCCGGCGCCAATGCGCCGGAGCGTTTGGGCCGGTCGGCCCGACCCCGCGAGGGCGGGCCGACCGGTCAGTTTGAACAGGGCTGTTGACAACAGCGGGACACTGTGTCCTTTTCGTTCAGGTTCAGCTATCCGCGTGCTAATCTTGCGCGGTTTCGTGTGTGTCCCCATTAGCTATTCCGTCCCCGCAGGCCCACGCGGCCGCCCGGCCGGACAGCCAGCTTCAGTCCCAACAAGAATTTCGCGGAAGTCCCCACGACCATGCTGCGTCAGCGCACCCTCAAGAATGTGATCCGCGCCACCGGCGTGGGCCTGCACAGCGGCGAGAAGGTTTTTCTCACCCTGCGTCCGGCCCCGGTGGATACCGGCATCGTGTTCCGCCGCGTCGATCTGGACCCGGTGGTGGAAATGCCCGCGCGCGCCGATCTGGTCACCGAGACCACCTTGTGCACCGGCCTGACCTACGGCGCCGGCAAGGTCATGACGGTCGAGCATCTGCTCTCGGCGATGGCCGGCCTGGGCATCGACAATTGCTATGTCGAACTGTCCGCGCCGGAAGTGCCGATCATGGACGGCTCGGCCGGTCCGTTCGTATTCCTGCTGCAGTCCGCCGGCATCGCCGAGCAGGACGCGCCCAAGCGTTTCATCCGGATCAAGCATCCGGTGGAAGTGCGCGAAGGCGACAAGGTCGCGCGTTTCGAGCCGTTCGAAGGCTTCCGCCTGGGTTTCACCGTGGTCTTCGACCACCCGGCGATCCCGGCCTCGCAATCGCGCGCCGAGGTGCAGTTCTCCACCGAGAACTACATCCGCGAAGTCAGCCGCGCCCGCACCTTCGGTTTCATGCGCGATCTGGAATACATGCGCGAACGCAACCTCGGCCTGGGCGGCTCGATGGACAACGCGATCGTGCTCGACGAATTCCGCGTGCTCAACGACGACGGTCTGCGCTACGCCGATGAGTTCGTGCGCCACAAGATCCTAGACGCCGTCGGCGACCTGTATCTGGCCGGCCACGCCATCATCGGCGCCTACGAGGGCCACAAGTCCGGCCACGCGCTCAACAACAAGCTGGTGCGCGCGCTGCTGGCCGAGCGTTCGGCCTGGGAGCTGGTGAGCTACAGCGACGCCGAGCCGACGCCGGTCGCTTACGGCGAGCCGGTGACCGCCTGACCGATACCGCGGCGGCCGCTTCGAACCGGCGCCGCGAGCGCGCTTGCCTATCGCCCAGCACCCCGGCTCAGCGGGTGCGCCTTCCGCGCCGGACGCCTCCGGCTGAATGCGGAACCCCCGGCATCCTGTGACGCCGGCCCAGAAAAGTCAGGAACGTTAACTGGATCACACTCGTGAATGCAGCGTGACGCCTTAACTTTTTTTTAACGAAACTTTTCTGGAACGCTACCGAACGCTTAACAAACCCAGGGGGCTCGGCCAGTAGGATTCCCCGACCCGGCACTCGGACCCCCGCCGGTTCGCCCTCCTGAAGCGCGAACCGCCCGAGCGTCAGCTGGCATCGTTGGGACCCGAAGGATCGGGCTTGTTCAACGACGCCAGCGCGGCCTGCAGCGCTGTTTGCGTCGCGGCCGACATGGGTTTGGCCTTCCGTACCGGTGCTGCCACCGGGTTCGGGACCGTCGTCTTGACGACGAGTTCGGCCGCATCCAGCCCGATGGATCGGGCTGCGTCGAGCAGTTCCGGAGCCGCGAGCCGCAGTTTGGCCCGCCACACCGGAGCATCGACGACGTACACGAGCCTGCCGCGTTCGAAGTTGGCCAGCCGCGCATGCGCGGCGATCGAAGGCGGAAGGTAGGGGCGTAACCGACGGTCCAGTTCGTCGAGCCACAAGGCGCGACGGACGATGGAACCGCCCGGGTTGCCGACAGCGGGGTCCGCTCCCGCCAGCGCATCCATTGCGATGCGGGGCGTGGAAGGGCCGCGCGACGGCGGCCTTTTGGGCTTGTAATCAGACATCGGACACATGACCTATCAATCCATCGTAAACAACACGCGCGCCAGGCTGGACGGTTTCTTCCAGCAGTGCGGCCGGATCGGCTCCCGCCGTCCCGCGCTCGTCATGGCGCTGCTGCTCGGTACCGGCGTATGCGTCGGTGCCGGCGCCGGCATCGCCGACAACCGCATGCTACGCGCCGAACTGGCGCAACAGCAGGGCCAGATCGCCGCCACCCGCCGCGACGCGCAGCGCGAGATCAACGCCCTGGCCGCGCGCATGGGCGAGCTGCAGGCCGAGGCCAACCGCCTCAACGCCCTGGGCGAGCGCCTGACCCGCATCGGTCAGCTGCAGGACGGCGAGTTCGATTTCAACAAGCCGGTCGGCGTCGGTGGCGCCGGCCCGGTCCGCGACATGGCCAAGCCCGAGCTCAACGCCGGCATGGACCAGCTGGCGAGCCAGTTCAAGGCCTCCGGCGAACAGCTCTCGGTGCTCGAAGCGCTGCTGTTCAACCGTCAGATCGACATGAACGCGGTGCCCTCGCGCGCGCCGATCGCCAACAGCTACATCACCTCCGGCTTCGGCGGCCGCGCCGATCCGTTCAACGGCGGCGCCGCGTTCCACAAGGGCATCGACTTCGAAGCCGACGTCGGCGACCCGGTGCTGGCCGTGGCCGACGGCGTGGTCAGCTATTCCGGCGTGCGCTCGGGCTACGGCAACGTGGTCGAGATCGATCACGGCAACGGCTACGTGACCCGTTACGCGCACAACTCGCGCCTGCTGATGAAGGTCGGCGAGCTGGTCCGCGCGGGCCAGGAGATCGCCAAGGCCGGCTCCAGCGGCCGCTCCACCGGCGCGCACGTGCATTTCGAGGTCTGGGAAAGCGGCCGGGTGGTCAATCCGGTCAAGTTCCTCAACCAGCAGTCGCCGTTGCGGGGCTGAGTGGGGCCTGCCTGCGGGCCACTGGCTCGCAGGCCCGTCGAACGCCCGCCGCGCCGCGCCGCGACGGGCCGGGAGCGCCAAGGGGTTAACTGCGAAACCGTGGAATTGGGCAAAGTCCCACATTCGAACGGCGCACATCCCCCTTGATACCGTTCAGCTCGCCCCCCACGCTAGAATGGGTGTGGCCAAAGACCAGGCTCGATCCGATCGGGGGCGCACGGCGCTCCCGATTTCGTTTCGGCGACCCATAACGGGACGCCGGTCGCGACGGATCTGCCGGTCGGATGGATTCTTGGGGAACTTGCCGGCGGCAACGCGTTCTTAACACGTCCCGCCTGCGCAACCCCGTTCGCTTTACACGGACCACCTTTTCGGACCTGTACATGCTCAACAGCTTGCTTACCCGCGTTTTCGGCAGCCGCAACGATCGCCTGCTGCGCCAACTGCAACGATCGGTCGTCAAGATCAATGCGCTCGAGCCGGAGATGGAAAAACTCTCCGACGCCCAGTTGCAGGCCAAGACGCCGGAACTGCAGCAGCGCATCGCCGCCGGCGAATCGCTGGACAAGCTGCTGCCGGAGGCCTTCGCGGTCTGCCGCGAGGCGTCCAAGCGCGTGTTGGGCATGCGCCACTACGACGTCCAGCTGATCGGCGGCATGGTCCTGCATCTGGGCAAGATCGCCGAGATGCGCACCGGCGAAGGCAAGACCCTGGTCGGCACGCTGCCGGTGTACCTCAACGCGCTGGAAGGCAAAGGCGTGCACGTGGTCACCGTCAACGACTACCTGGCGCGGCGCGACTCGGCGTGGATGGGCAAGCTCTACAACTGGCTCGGCCTGAGCGTCGGCGTGGTCTATCCGGGCATGCAGCATTCCGACAAGCACGCCGCCTACGCCGCCGACATCACCTACGGCACCAACAACGAATTCGGCTTCGACTACCTGCGCGACAACATGGCGCTGTCGAAGGACGACCGTTTCCAGCGCGGCCTGCATTACGCGATCGTCGACGAAGTCGACTCGATCCTGATCGACGAAGCGCGCACCCCGCTGATCATCTCCGGCCCGGCCGACGAGTCGCCGGAGCTGTACATCAAGGTCAACCGCGTCGTTCCCTCGCTGACCCGCCAGGAAAAAGAAGACGGCGACGGCGATTACTGGGTCGACGAGAAGGGCAAGTCGGTGCACCTGTCCGAAGCCGGTCAGGAACACGCCGAGGATCTGCTGCGCAAGGCCGGCATCCTCTCGGAAGAAGACGATTCGCTGTACGCCGGCCAGAACATCTCGGTCGTGCATCACCTCAACGCCGCGCTGCGCGCGCACGCCATCTATCAGCGCGACGTCGATTACATCGTGCGCGACGGCGAGGTGGTGATCGTCGACGAATTCACCGGCCGCACCCTGCAGGGCCGTCGCTGGTCCGACGGCCTGCATCAGGCGGTCGAAGCGAAGGAAGGCGTGCCGGTGCAGCGCGAAAACCAGACGCTGGCCTCGATCACCTTCCAGAACCTGTTCCGCATGTACAAGAAGCTGTCCGGCATGACCGGTACGGCGGACACCGAGGCCTACGAGTTCCAGAGCATCTACGGCCTGGAAGTGATCGTGATCCCGACCAACCGGCCGATGCAGCGCAAGGACCACTCCGACCAGGTGTTCCTCAACCGCAACGGCAAGTACCGCGCGGTGTTCAACGAGATCCAGGCGGCGCACGAGCGCAACCAGCCGGTGCTGGTCGGCACCACCTCGATCGAAGTGTCGGAAATGCTCAGCCAGCAGCTCAAGGCCGCCGGCGTGGCGCACGAAGTGCTCAACGCCAAGCAGCACGAGCGCGAAGCCAACATCATCGCCCAGGCCGGCCGTCCCGGCGCGATCACCATCGCCACCAACATGGCCGGCCGCGGCACCGACATCGTGCTCGGCGGTTCGCTGGAAGCCGAGTTGGCCGAACTGGCCGCGCAGAACAACGGCGAAGCGGTCGATGAGCTCACCCACAAGCGCCTGAAGGGCGAGTGGCAGCAGCGCCACGACGCGGTCAAGGCCGCCGGCGGCCTGCACATCGTCGGCACCGAGCGGCACGAGTCGCGCCGTATCGACAATCAGCTGCGCGGCCGCGCCGGCCGCCAGGGCGACCCGGGTTCCTCGCGCTTCTATCTGTCGCTGGAAGACAACCTGATGCGCATCTTCGCCGCCGACTGGGTGCAGCGGGTGATGGCGCGGATGGGTCTGAAGGAAGACGACATCATCGAAAGCCCGCTGGTGACCAAGCAGATCGCCAACGCGCAGCGCAAGGTCGAAGCGCACAACTTCGACATCCGCAAGAACCTGCTCGACTTCGACGACGTCAACAACGATCAGCGCAAGGTCATCTACGGCCAGCGCGACGAGTTGCTGGAAGCCGAGAGCGTGCAGGACAACGTCAGCGGCATCCGCGGCGACGTCGTCGCCGACATGGTCCAGCGCTACGTTCCGGCCAATTCGGTCGACGACCAGTGGGATCTGCCGGGCCTGCAGGCCACCATCGCGCAGGAGTTCAACGTGCAGGTGCCGCTGGTGGAAACCGCGGGCAAGGCCGAGGAACTCGATGCCGAGACCGTGGCGCAGCAGGTCCAGGACGCGGTCGCCGGCCACTTCGAAGCGCGCGAGCAGCAGTTGGGCGGCGAGACCATGCGCATGCTCGAAAAGCACATCATGCTCAACGTGCTCGACCAGAACTGGAAGGAACATCTGGCGCGCATGGACTACCTGCGCCAGGGCATCCATCTGCGCGGTTACGCGCAGAAGCAGCCCAAGCAGGAGTACAAGAAGGAAGCCTTCGAGCTGTTCTCCGAGATGCTCGACAAGGTCAAGCGCGAAGTGGTGACGATCCTGGCGCGCGTGCGCATCCAGAGCGAGGAAGAAATCGCCGCGCTGGAAGCCCAGGAGCGCGCCCAGGCCGAAGCGCAGCTGCGGCAGATGCAGTTCCAGCACGCCAGCGCCGGCGGTTTCGGCGCCGACGAAGAAGCCGCGCAGGTGTCCGAAGAAGCCTTCGCCAATGTCGGCCGCAACGATCCTTGCCCCTGCGGCAGCGGCAAGAAGTACAAGCATTGCCATGGGCAGTTGGGCTGAGCAAACCGGGGCTGGCGAATCCGCGGCCGGGATGGGTAAGGCGAACGCCGAAACAGTCCCGGCCGACAACGCGGCCGCCGCCGCGGGTGCTTCCCGGTCCCCGAGCGTCCAGTCGCCGTCCCGGGTCGTGGAAGTCGTCGCCGGGGTCATCCGCGACGCGCGCGGCCGGGTGCTGCTGAGCCGGCGCACCGAAGGCCGCGATCTGGCCGGCCTGTGGGAATTCCCCGGCGGCAAGCGCGAGCCCGGCGAATCCGCCGAGGCGGCGTTGAGCCGCGAGCTGCATGAAGAGCTCGGCATCGAGGCCGAGGTCGGCGCGGAATTGATCCGGGTGCCGCAGGCTTACCCCGATAAACGTCTGGTCCTGGACGTGCGCCAGATCCGCGCCTGGCGCGGCACCGCGCGCGGCCGCGAGGGGCAGGCGCTGGTGTGGGTGCCGCCGCACAAACTCGCCAGCTATGCGATGCCGCCGGCCGATCGGCCGGTGGTGGCGGCGCTGGAGCAATCCGACCGCTATCTGGTCACGCCCGAGCCCGGGCTCAGCGATGAGGACTGGCTCAACGCGCTGTCGGCGTCGCTGGCGGCCGGCGTGCGGCGGGTGCAACTGCGCGCGCCGCAACTGGCCGACGCCGCCGATTCGCAGCGCTGGGCGCGTCTGGCCGCGGCCGCGGTCAAGCGCTGCCGCGCGGCCAAGGCCGAGGTGCTGATCAACGGCGATGTCGCCCTGGCGACGTCGCTCGGCGTGGGCCTGCATTTGCGCGCGGCGCAACTGCGCGAACTGAGCCAGCGCCCGCTGCCGGCCGGCTCGCCGCTGGCGGCCTCGTGCCACGACGCCGACGAACTGCGCGCGGCGCAGGCGCTGGGCTGCGATTTCGCCGTGGTCGGTTCGGTCAAGCCGACCCCGAGTCATCCGAACGTGCTCGGCATCGGCTGGGAGGCGTTCGCGGCCTTGCGCGAATCGGTGTCGTTGCCGATCTACGCCATCGGCGGGCTGGGCCCGGACGATCTGGCCGAAGCGCGCCGGCATGGCGCACAGGGCGTCGCCGCGATTCGCAGCCTGTGGGCGCCGGCTTGAGTTGAGTTGGAGGGGGTGGGGCGGGCTCAGAGTCCCGTCGCTTTCAATCCCGCGGACTGCCCGCCAAGGCCCGATAACGCCGATCCAGGGCTTCGACCTGCGCCTGCAGCGCCTCGATCGGCCCGTCGTTGACGACGATGTCGTCGGCGATCGCCAGCCGCGCTTCGCGCGTGGCCTGGGCCGCGATCATGCGCTGCGCCAGCTCGGCTTCGATACCGTCGCGGCGCATCACCCGCGCTTGCTGCACCGCCACCGGCACGTCGACGACCAGGCATCGATCCAGCCACGGATACGCCTCGCGCCCGCCGCCCTCGGCCAGCAGCGGAATCGCCGCGATCGCATAAGCGCCCGCGGCGGCCTGGCACTGCTCGCGCAGCATCGAGCGCACCAACGGGTGAACGATGGCTTCCAGCCGCCGCCTGGCGGCCTCATCGCCGAACACGATCCGGCGCATCGCAGCGCGATCCAGCGCGCCCTGCGCATCGAGCACTTCGCTACCGAACGCGGCGACCACCTGGGCCAGGCCTTCGCTGCCGGTCGCGACCGCCTCGCGCGCGGCCAGATCGGCGTCGGCGACGGTCACCCCGAGCGCCTGGAAGCGTCGGGTCACCTCGCTCTTGCCCGAGGCCACCCCGCCGGTCACGCCGACGCAGAACCCGGCCATCTCAGCCGATCCCGGAGTACCGCAGATAGGCCTGCAACAGCGCCTCGCCCCAGAAGAACACGATCCAGCCGGCGATCGCCAGATACGGGCCGAACGGAATCGGAATGCCCATGTCGCGGCCCTTGACCGCCAGCCAGATCGAGCCGATCACCGCGCCGACCAGCGAGGACACCAGGATCACCGGCAACACGCCCTTGAGCCCGACCCAGGCGCCGATCGCCGCGAGCAGCTTGAAGTCGCCGCCGCCCATGCCTTCGCGCGGGTTTTTCTCGCGTTTGACCACGACCTGATACTGCTTGTAGATCCAGTTCACCAGCCAAAGACAGGTGAAGCCGGCGATCGCGCCGAGCACCGCCGGTTTGACCGGGAAATACAGGTTATCGCTGGCGGCGATGATGCCCAGCCACATCAGCGGCAGGGTCAGCGCATCGGGCAGGTACTGGGTGCGCAGGTCGATGCCGGACAGGATGATCAGGAAGCTGGTGAACACCATCGCCCCGAACCCCTGCCAGCCGAAGCCGAACCGGGCCACGCAGGCCAGCATCAGCAGCATCGTCAGCAGCTCGACGGCCGGGTACTGGATCGAGATCGGCGCCTTGCAGTGCCGGCACTTTCCGCCCAGGAACGCGTAGCTCACGACCGGGATGTTCTCGAACCAGGACAGCTGATGCTTGCAGTGCGGGCAATGCGAGCGCTCGACCGCGATCCCCGGCGGCGGCGGATCGTAGATTTCCGGCAGCTCCAGCGCCTCGCGGGCGTCCTTCTTCCACTCCCACTCCAGCCGCTTGGGCAGGCGCAGGATGACCACGTTGTAGAAGCTGCCGAGCAGCAGTCCCAAGCCGGCCGCGAGCGGATACCCGAGGCCGGGGTTTTGATCTAGAAATGCCATGTGCGCAGGATACTTCGCCGATCAGATCGCTGCAGCCAGCTTGAAGATCGGAAGATACATGGCGATGACCATGCCGCCGACGATCACGCCGAGGATGATCATGATCAGCGGCTCCAACAGGCTCGACAGCGCGTCGACCGCGTTGTTGACTTCCTGCTCGTAGAATTCGGCGACCTTGATCAGCATGGTGTCCAGCGCGCCGGCTTCTTCGCCGATGGCGGTCATCTGAACGACCATGTGCGGAAACAGGTTGACCTGCTTCATCGCCATATTGACCTGATAACCGACCGAGACGTCGTCCTTGATCCGCATGACGGCCTTTTCGTACACGATGTTGCCGGTCGCGCCGGCCACCGTGTCCAGCGCCTCGACCAGCGGCACGCCGGCGCGGAAGGTGATCGCCAGGGTGCGCGCGAAGCGGGCGATGGCGGCGTTGTGCAGGATCTGGCCGACGATCGGAAGCTTGAGGATCATCCGGTCCAGGAAGTGAGCGAAACCGACCGAGCGGTTCTTGGCCATCACGAACGCGACGCCGGCGCCGATCGCGGCGAGCAGCAGGGCCCACCACCAACTGATCATGAAATCGCTCATGCCGATCACCATCAGGGTGAACGCCGGCAAATCCGCGCCGAAGCTCTTGAAGGTCTCCTGGAACTGCGGCACCACGAAGATCAGCAGGATCGCGCTGACCAGGATCGCCACCGCGATGACCGTGGCCGGATAGAACAGCGCCTTCTTGATCTTGCCCTTGAGGGTTTCGATGTTCTCTTTGTAGGTCGCGATGGTGTCGAGCACGACCTCGAGCACACCGGCCGATTCGCCGGCGCGGACCAGGTTGCGGTACAGCTCATCGAACTGAACCGGGTGCCGGCTGAGCGATTCGTGCATGGACAGACCGCTTTCCAGGTCGGTCCGGACCGCGTTCAACAGGGTCTTCATCTTGGGGTTCTTTTGACCCTCGCCGATGATCTCCAGCGCGGTCACGATCGGCACGCCGGACTTCATCATAGTCGCGATCTGGCGGCTGAACACCGCGATATCGCGCGGCGTGATGCGCTTGCCGGCGCCGCCGAACAGCGGCTTGGGCTTGGGCTTGACCACCGTGGGCGTGATGCCCTGGCGGCGAAGTTCGGCGCGCAGCAGGTTGGCGTTCTTCGCCGACTGCTCGCCTTTCATCTTGATGCCGCGCTTGTCGGTGCCCTGCCAGACGAACAGGTCCAGGGGATTTTCGCGGCGGACGGCGGGGGATTTGGTGGCGGCGCGAGTAGCGGATCGGGTCGCGGACATGGGCTTAGTCCTTGGTTACGCGGTTGATTTCGGCCAGGCTGGTAACGCCATTCATTACCTTGACCAGCGCGGAGCGGCGCAGGTCGCGCACGCCCGACTTCTGGGCGGCAGCGGCGATCTGCATCGCGTTGCCGCCTTCGAGAACGATGGCCTGGATTTCTTCGGTCATGGGCATGACCTGATAGATGCCGGTACGCCCCTTGTACCCTTCCGTGCAGTCGGGGCAGCCTTCGGGTTCGTAAATCTTGAGCCCGGCGGCGATTTCTTCGTGGCTGAATCCTTCGGCCAGCAGCGCATGCTCGGGCAGGTGCACTTCGCGCTTGCAGTCGTGCAGCCGGCGCGCCAATCGCTGTGCGATCACCAGCGTCACCGAGGAGGTGATGTTGTACGGCGCCACCCCCATGTTCATCAGGCGCGCGATGGTCTGCGGCGCGTCGTTGGTGTGCAGGGTCGACAGCACCATGTGGCCGGTTTGCGCGGCCTTGATGGCGATTTCGGCGGTTTCCAGGTCGCGGATTTCGCCGACCATGATCACGTCCGGATCTTGACGCAGGAAGCTGCGCAAGGCCGCGGCGAAGGTCATGCCGCGCTTGACGTTCATCTGTACCTGGTTGATGCCGGGTACGCGGATTTCGACCGGGTCTTCGACCGTGGAGATGTTGCGCTGGTCGTCGTTGAGGATATTGAGCGCGGTATACAACGACACGGTTTTACCCGAACCGGTGGGGCCGGTCACCAGCACCATGCCGTAGGGCTTGACCACCGCGTTGACGAACAGCTCTTTCTGATCGTCCTCGTAACCGAGCTTTTCGATGCCGAGCTTGGCCGCGCTGCCGTCGAGGATACGCAGCACGATCTTCTCGCCGAACAGCGTCGGCAAGGTGCTCATACGGAAGTCGATCTGCTTGGTCTTGGACAGATTGAGCTTGATGCGTCCGTCCTGCGGCACGCGCTTCTCGGCGATGTCGAGCTGCGCCATCACCTTCAGGCGCGCGGCGATGCGGGCGTGCAGCTTGTTGGGCACCTTGGCGACCTGCTTGAGCAGGCCGTCGATGCGCAGGCGCACGCGGTAGTCGGTTTCGTAAGGTTCGAAATGGATGTCCGAGGCGCCGCGGCGGATCGCGTCGATCAGCACCTTGTTGACGAATTTGACGACCGGGGTGTCGTCGGTCTTGGCGTCGATGCCCGAATCGCCGCCGGCGTTGGACAGGTCGTCGTCCTTGCCGATTTCCAGATTGTCGAGCCCTTCGCCGTCGCCGACCGCGGCGCCGAGCGCGTCGGAGCTTTCCAGCCAGCGATCCAGGGTGCGGCGGATGGTTTCTTCGTCGACCAGGATCGCCTCGACGGCGGTATTGGTCTGGAACTTGATCTCATCCAGCGCGGCGGTATTGGTCGGGTCGGCCAGGGCGATGAAGATCTTGTTGCCGCGTTTGTACAGCGGCAACGCGTTGTGCTTGCGCATCAACTCTTCGCTGATGACCCGCACCGCGGCCTGACTGGGGTCCATCGCGGTGGGGTCGAACAGCGGCACGCCGAACTCGATCGAGTTGGCGGCGGCCAACTGGGGCGCCGTGACCAGTCGCGCTTCGGCCAGATACGCCGCCAACGGCTTGCGCTCGTTGGACGCCGCGGACATGGCTTCGCGCGCCTTGGTCTCCTCCAGGGCACCATCAAGAACCAGGCGTCGAGCGATGCCCGTGATGCCTACCAGATTGGCTGTCGACATTTGGATTGCCCCACGATACCCAACTTCCCCACAGGCCACTTTACAGCATCGCGGTAGGCCTTAGAGCCGGGGGGGGCGGGCACAAAATGAGTCGGCAATCACTGATTGGCCGACTGCGGCATCCCAACGCACGGTTGTGGACGCTTGGCACCTTCTGGTGGCGTCGCAGGTGGTCAGAAAGACCCACTCGGCAGTCGACCCGGCCACGCAGTAGCGGGATACCACGGGTGCTGCCTCGCCGTACTGGTCCCGACGGGTTGCGATGACCGCGTTGCCCTGCCGTTCGAACTCCCGCTGAAAGCGCTCGACTTCTCGTGGTGGAGTCCAGCGGTCTATCTTGGGCAGGTGCCAGGGGCTGGGATTGGGCAGGAAGAATCCGAGAATCGAAATGGTGGGGAGCACCGCCAAAGGTCGGCCTGCCGGTACATGGCTGGCGAGCTGGCTGTATTCGTACTTCAGGTTGTCGAGCTCTGGCTTGTGTGCGTACACGGAGCACTTGGGTAGGTCGCAGCGCGCCGCATCGAGTCGGCCGCCGACCAGTGACTCGCCGCTGCTGCCCGGGTACAGACCGCGAGGGCTGACAAATAGCGCTCCTGCGACCAGCGCCAGAACCAATGAGCCAGCGAAGACGGTTTGCCTGTTTCGGCTCCAGGCCAGGAACGCGCAGATCAGGAACGGGGTCGTGTAGGGGAAGTACAGCAGTCCGGGGTAAGAGAAGATTCCGAACAGCATCGAAGCGGCCAGCAGCCACATCGGATCGGAGAATTTTTCCCGCCTCCCCATGACGATCAGCAGCGCCGGGGTCAGCGCCGCGATCAGCAGCCACAGCAGATTGAGCGCGTTGGCCGGATTGATACCATGGCGGTAGTTGACGATTTCCAGCGATGTCGACAGCAAGTCCTCGATGTTGGCCGCGCGCGCGCTCTGCCACTGGTTGTAGCTTGAGGCGAAGGTCGTGATGTCGGCGAACGCCTTCATCAACACTCCGTCGTGGAGCCACCAAAGCACCAGCGGCGCTATTCCCGCCACCCACCCCAGTCCGGAGCACAAATACAGCCGCGACGCGAACTCATTGCGATTTCGCCACACGGTAAGGCAGGAGCCCAGCGTGGCCACCAGCAAGGGCGCTGCCAGGTACAGCTTGGTGGTCTCATTGATCGAATAAACCACGATCGCACACACCATCAACAACACCGCGCAGGCGCCCAGCGGCAGCCAAGGTGTTCGTCGGGTTTGTTCGCCGGTTCTGCTCGTTTGCGCCAGCAGCATCAGCAGCACGGCGACTGCGGCTACGCCGTTGATGGTGCGCGAGCCGAACGACAGCGCCGCCAAACTGCCCGAGGCGAACGCCAGCATCTGCGCCCGAGACGGTCGGCTGGTTCCCGCCGCCGCCCAGGCCAATGCCGCGGAGACCGCGGCGAAAGTCACTGCGAACCAACTGGAACTGGGGGTGGAGAATTGAGCGAAGCCGAGGCCTGCAATCGCTGCGGCCGCGATGCATTGAATCGCAAAGCCTTTCGCGCGTAGCAAGTAGGCTGCCGAGCCTGCGGTCAGTGCGGCCAGTACCGGCAGATGCCAGCGGAAGCGACCGATGTCGGCGATCAGGTATTTGCCGAACCAAACGTCCAACACTTGAGCGTAGCCCGGATGGGCCCAGACCAGGTCCCGATGCAGCACCGCGCCTTCGCTGAGGCGCCGGGTGGCCCATGCGTAGGTGACGTCGTCGAACTGGGCGAAGCCGGCGAACAGGAAGGTGAAGCTGATGATGGCGGCGATGGCCATGGACGCCGCGATCGCTGGCGCGGCCGGTTGTAACTTGCTGCCGGAGTTGGATTGATATGCGAACGATGACGGCATTGCGCCTTGCGCCTTTTGGGTGGATGCGTTGCAGTGCCATTGCGGCGGAGACGGGGGCGTGCCGTCGACGCGCCCTGTTTTGAGCGATCCTATCAGCAGCAGACCTCGGTAGAGGCTTGGATTCTCGCATTGATCAAATGCAAAGAACCCCGGAAATCCGGGGTTCTTTGCCGGTCCTTGTTCGCTATCGATTAGCGCGCGGCGGCCTGTTACTTGGTGGACACGGCCTTGCGGCATTCCGCCGGCACGAACTTATAGGCCTTCGAGTCGCCAGTCGTGCAGCTCCAGGTGATCGGGTCGGTGGCGTTGGACTGATTCGCCGTCCAGGTGATGACCGGGTTGGTGCTGGCGCCGGTAGCGGTCTGGTTCGGCGTGATGATGATCTTGCCTTCCTTGATCTCGATCGATTCGACGTACTTCGTGGCGTTCTTGGTGAAAGAGAAGCCGGTTTCTTCTTGAGTCAATTCACTGGCTTTTTTACCGAGCGCGGCCGACGACTCCGCCAGCGCCAGTTTGGCCGGAGCCGCCTGGGCGATGGCTTCCGAGACCTTGGCGCGGACGGTGTAGTCCTGATACGCCGGCAAGGCGATGGCGACGAGGATGCCGAGGATCGCGATGACGATCATCAGTTCGATTAGGGTAAAGCCTTGCTGCTTTTTCATGAGAATCCCTTGGTGTTGGCGATGGGCGTATGGGTGACAGACTTGGGCCGAGGGCCGATCAGTCTGTGCATAGGTCAACGCATGCCGTATGCCAACTTGGATAGGGGTCATTTATTGCTGATCCGTCGCGCTTGTTATGTGGATCAATACCGGCAATAGATGTGCCGAAAAATTCTGGTTGTAGCGAGTCGGAGCTAACCGCTTTTTGAAGCGCGAAATCCCGGTTGTAAGCGGCACAAAAAAAGAGCCCCGGAAACCGGGGCTCTTTCGTGTCGCTAAGAGTGCTGACCTTATTAGGTCGAAGCAGCCTTGCGGCATTCAGCCGGGACGTACTTGTAAGCGTTGGTGTCGCCGGTGGTGCAAGCCCAGGTGATCGGGTCGGTAGCGTTAGCCTGGGTCGGGGTCCACTTGATGACCGGGTTGACCTTGGCGCCGGTGTCGCGCGGGGTCACGGTGATCACGCCATTGGCGATTTCGATCGAGGCGACGTACTTGGTGCTGTTCGCTTCGAACTTGAAGCCGGTGGCGTCGCCGGTCAGGGTGTTGGCCTTCACGCCCAGGGCGGCCGAGGTTTCAGCAACCGCCAGCTTGGCCGGAGCCGACTGAGCGATGGCTTCCGAGACCTTGGCGCGGACGGTGTAGTCCTGGTAGGCCGGCAGAGCGATGGCGACGAGGATGCCGAGGATCGCGATGACGATCATCAGTTCGATCAGGGTAAAGCCTTGCTGCTTCTTCATGGTGTATCCCCTAGGAGTGATTTAGTTGACTTCACGTGCCTGCAAGTTACGAAAGCTCGTTCCTTCGGCAGCCGTGCATGCTGCACGTGCACCCAAGGCATACGCATAACCTATGCCAACTATTGCCCAGTAGTTGTGCCAAATGGAAACTGTAATTGTGATCACGCTCTAAAGGGGCCGATTCCCGGATGAAGTGACGTTAAGGGGCAGTCGGCGAGAGGGGTGGGTGACCGGATGCGTCACATTGGACGCCCCGCTGAAGAAAGTGCGCCGCACGTCACCTTCCCCTTGGCCGGGGAGGTTGCTGATGGCAGGCCGTTGATCGGGTGGATTGGTCGGATGAGCGGCGAAGGGCCGTCCGCCGCCGCCTGGACGCGTAGATTCGGTATGCGCAGCGCAATTAAGGCGTTTGAGTCCTGGGCCCACTCGTTGCTTGAGCAGGGGCGGCCCGAATGCGGAAAGTGTCTGGGCGGGCGTGGCCGCGAGCTTAGAGGCGGCCAGCAGCATCGTCGACGGCAGGCGCCGACGACGGTTGTTCGGTTGGACTAAAGGCGGATCGATACGTGCGGCTGATAGGGGGGGGCGCCGGCGGCCCCCTGCCTTAATCGATCCCGAGCTTTTTGAGCTTGTACCGCAACGCCCGGAACGTAATCCCCAGCGCCGCCGCAGTACGCGTCTTGTTGTAGCGATTTTCCTGCAAGGCCTGCTGGATCGCCGCGCGTTCGATTTCCTCGATGTACGAGGGCAAGGCGCTGGTGGCGGTGTCGCGCGGATTCAGGGTCCGCGGATCGACGGCGCCCGGGGGCGCCGCCGGCGGCGCTCCGCTCGCCGCGGCCGCGGGAGCGCCGGGGACGGTGCCGAGCGGGGCCTGAGTGGCCAGGCGCGGCAGGCGCAGGTCGGTGGCGTTGAGCAATTCGCCTTCGGCCAGGGCCAGGGCGCGCTCGAGGATGTTTTCCAGTTCGCGCACGTTGCCGGGAAAGCCGTAGGCGCGCAGCGCGTCGAGGGCGTCGTCGCCCAGGCGCGGGACCGCGCGGCCCTGGTTGCCGGCCAGGCGGTGCAGGATCTTGGCGGCCAGGCCGGGCAGGTCGTCCAGGCGTTCGCGCAGCGGCGGCACGCGCAGTTCGATCACGTTGATGCGGTAGTACAAGTCCTGGCGGAAGCGGCCTTCGGCGACCAGTGCGGCGAGGTCCTTGTGGGTCGCCGAGAGGATGCGCACGTCGACCACGACTTCGGCCTGGGCGCCGACCGGGCGGATCGACTTTTCCTGGATCGCGCGCAGCAGCTTGACCTGCATCGGCAGCGGCAGCTCGGCGACCTCGTCGAGGAACAAGGTGCCGCCGTCGGCGGCCTGGAACAGGCCGGGCTTGTCGGCGTGGGCGCCGGTGAAGCTGCCTTTCTTGTGGCCGAAGAATTCGCTTTCCATCAGCTCGGCCGGAATCGCGCCGCAGTTGACCGGCACGAACGGGCCATCGGCGCGGCCGCCTTCGGAATGGATGGTGCGCGCGACCAGTTCCTTGCCGACGCCGGATTCGCCGGCGATGTACACCGGCGCCTGGCTGCGCGCGACTTTGCCGATGGTCTGGCGCAGCTTGATCATCGCCGGCGATTCGCCGTACAGGCGCGAACCCACGGCCTCGCTGGCGTTGCGGCGGGTTTCGTTGAGTTCCAGGGCGTGACGGACCAGGTCGCGCAGCACGGCCAGATCGACCGGCTTGGCGACGAAGTCGAACGCGCCGGCCTTGAGCGCTTCGACCGCGGCTTCGACGTTGCCGAACGCGGTGATCATCGCCACCGGGGTGTTCGGATACTTCTGGCTGATCTCGGCCACCAGGTCCATGCCCGAGCCGTCCGGCAGGCGCATGTCGGTCAGGCACAAGTCGTAACGATTGCGCAGCAGCTGGCTGCGAGCCTCGCCGAGGCCCGACGCGGTGTCGCAACGCAGGCCCATGCGGCCCAAGGTCATGACGAGCAGCTCGCGAATGTCGCGCTCGTCGTCGACTACTAATGCACTACGGGTTTCAGCCATGCGCCCTCCACCGCCCACGATAGCTTAACGGGATGGTTAAGGCCAAGACGGCTGTGGCACAGATTCTGCTAAAGCCGTCCACCGACGGCATCCGTTCAGGCCGACGACAGCGCGCTCGCGCCGGCCAGGCGGATGCGGAAGCAGCCGCCGCCGCCCGGCACCGGCACGTGGTCCAGTGCGGCTTGATTGGCCCGGCACAGCTCGCGCGCGATGTACAAGCCCAGGCCGGTGCCGTGGCTGGAGGTGGTGAAGAACGGGCGGAACAAACGTTCGGCCACCGATTCGGGAATGCCCGGGCCGCGGTCGAGTACGTCGATCGCCGGCAGGCCGATTTCGTCGAAGTACACGTGCACGGTCACCTTGGCCGGCTCGCCCGGTTGGCGGCCGTAGGTGAGCGCGTTGTGCACCAGCACCGTCAGCGCTTGATGCAGTTGGCGCGGATCGACCAGCGCGGCGACCTGGCTGTGGGCGCCGGTCGCGCGCAAGGTGTCCAGTTCGATCGGGTGACTGACGCGGTACTCGTCGACGAACTGGCGCACAAAGCCCATCAGTTCCACATGCTCGGGCTTGGCCGGTTCGCGCCGGGCCATGCCGAGCACGTTTTCGACGATGCCGTTCATGCGCGAACCTTGTTGGCGCACGATCTCCAGCAGGCGCCGGTCGGAAACCGCGATGTCGCGCGATTCTTCCAGCAACTGCACCGCGTAGTTGATCGCCGCCAGCGGGTTGCGGATTTCGTGGGCGAGGCTGGCCGAGAAGCGGCCGAGGGCGGCCAGGGTGATCGACTCGGCGCGGCGAGAGACCAGCGAGGTGTCGTCGAGAAAGATCAGGGTCTGATCGCTGCCGGCGAGCAGGCGGGTGAAGCGCGGCACCACTTCGGGCAGGTCGGGCGCGAGTTGCAGCGGGCTTTCGTCCGGGCGTCCTTCCACCCGCCAGCGGCTCAGGCGGCGGGCGAGTTCGGGCGAGGCGATGGCGAGGATGCGGTGGCCGTGGCGGGTGCCGTCGTACTCGCCGCTGTCGCCGAGCAGCAGCATCGCCGCCTCGTTGGCCAGGCGCAGGCGGCCTTCGCCGTCGACCAGCAGCACGCCGGTGCGCATCCGGCGGATGATGAGTTCGTTGATTTCGGCGTAGTTGGCCGCCTCGGCGCCGCGGCGTTCGGCCAGTTCCTGGCTCTCGCGCATCTGCCGGCCGAGCATGTTGGTGAGCAGGCCGATCGAGATGTAGCCCAGCGAGAACATGATCGGCTCGGCCAGGGTGCGGCCGACGCCTTCGCTGCCCAGTTCGCTCCACAGCCATTCGCCGATCAGGCCCAGGCAGGCCAGGATCGCCGCGCCGATGCCGAAACGGGTGGGCAGCAGCAGCGCGGCCGCGCCGACGTTGAACAACAGCATCAGCGCGATGCCGGTGCCGGCCGAGGGCAGGGCATGGATGGCCAGGATGCCGAAGAACAGGTCGCAGGCGATGCCGGCGGCGACCTGGCTGCGCAACTCGCCGCGACGGCCGAACACGAACAGCAGCGCGGCCATGAACAGGTACGACAGCGCCAGCGAGCGGGCGAAGAGGTCGTGGCGCGGCGGGTCGATCAGGTTGTCCACCGGCCCGAACAGGAAGAACACCAGCAAGGCGGCTTCGAGCAGGCGGTAGAGGGTGAAGAAATACAGTTCGCGGCGCAGCGCGAGGTCGGCATCGGCCGGACTGGAGGGAACGAGACCTGACGGCAAGCGGGGATTCCCGGCGCGGGCGGAGTACTTATCAGTATAGGGCGGTCGGCCGTTCGCGCTGGGGTGCGCGATTGCGGGCGGCGCGTCGGGCGCGTCGGGCGCGGGACGAAACCGGCGCCGACCTTGCCTGATCGGGCTTGTGCTCATCCTCGATGGGTCGGCCGGGCCCGCTTCGGAGCGGCCTGCCGCCGGGGGCGGACCCCGCCGAACCCGGTTTCGCCCCGCCGCTGGCCGGTAACACGCGGGCGCCATGCTGGGTCGGGTCGCCGGACCGGCTGTCGCCGGGTTTTGCTCGGCCCGCCGCGATCGGCGACAATGCGGCCCCCTCGCGCGTCCGCCGGTCCTTGGCCGGGTACACGCGCGGGACGTCTTTCACTCCCCTCGGTGACGCATGAATTTTCACGAATATCAGGCAAAGCAGCTGTTTGCCGACTACGGCATCGCGGTGCCGGCCGGGCGCGTTGCGCGCACTCCCGATGAAGCCGTTGCGGCCGCCAAGGCCATTCCGGGCGATCTTTGGGTGGTCAAGGCCCAGATCCACGCAGGCGGCCGCGGCAAGGCCGGCGGCGTCAAGCTGGCCAAGAACTTCGACGAAGTGAAGCAGTACGCCAAAGCCATGCTCGGCACCAAGATGGAGACCTACCAGTCGGCCGGCGTCGCCCTGCCGATCGATACGGTGCTGATCTCCGAAGGCACCGACATCGCCAAGGAACTGTATCTGTCGGTCCTGGTCGACCGTTCGACCAAGTCGATCACCTTCATCGCCTCGGCCGAAGGCGGCGTGGAAATCGAGAAGGTCGCCGAGGAAAACCCCGAAGCGATCAAGACCATCCACGTCAACTACGTGCAGGGCCTGCAGGCCTACCAGTGCCGCGAGCTCGCCTTCGACCTGGGCCTCAACGCCAAGCAGGCCGGCCAGCTGACCACGATCATGCTGGGCCTGTACAAGCTGTTCAACGAGAAGGACCTGGCGCTGGTTGAGCTCAACCCGCTGGCGATCCTCACCAACGGCAACCTCGCCGTGCTCGACGGCAAGGTCAACAGCGACGACAACGCCACGTTCCGTCACAAGGATCTGGCCGCGATGCGCGACATCCGCCAGGAAGACGAGACCGAGGTGCTGGCCAGCCAGCACGACCTCAACTACGTCACCATGGACGGCAACATCGGCTGCATGGTCAACGGCGCCGGCCTGGCGATGGCGACCATGGACGTGATCCAGCTGGAAGGCGGCTCGCCGGCCAACTTCCTCGACGTCGGCGGCGGCGCCACCAAGGAGCGCGTGACCGAAGCGTTCAAGCTGATCCTCAGCTCGGACAAGGTCAAGGCGATCTTCGTCAACATCTTCGGCGGCATCGTCCGCTGCGACATGATCGCCGAGGGCATCATCGCCGCGGTCAAGGAAGTCGACGTCAAAGTCCCGGTGATCGTGCGCCTTGAAGGCACCAACGTGGAAGCCGGCAAGGAACTGCTGAAGAACTCGGGTCTGGCCATTACCCCGGCCGACAACATCAACGACGGCGCGAAGAAGGCGGTTGCCGCCGTCGCCGGCAAGTAAGGGGCTAATGACATGTCCGTTTTGATCAACAAGAACACCAAGGTCATCGTCCAGGGCTTCACCGGCTCGCAGGGCACCTTCCACGCCGAACAGATGCTCGAGTACGGCACCAAGGTCGTCGGCGGCGTGACCCCGGGCAAGGGCGGCACCCAGCACCTCGGCCTGCCGGTGTTCAACACCGTGCGCGACGCGGTCAACGAAACCGGCGCCGACGCGTCGGTGATCTACGTGCCGCCGCCGTTCGCGGCCGACGCGATCCTGGAAGCGGCCGATGCCGGCATCAAGGTCATCGTCTGCATCACCGAAGGCATTCCGGTGCTGGACATGCTGCGGGTCAAGAACACCCTCAACGGCTTTGAAGACGTGGTCCTGGTCGGTCCGAACTGCCCCGGCGTGATCACCCCGGGCGAGTGCAAGATCGGCATCATGCCGGGCCACATCCACAAGCCGGGCAAGATCGGCATCGTCTCGCGTTCGGGCACGCTGACCTATGAAGCGGTCAAGCAGACCACCGACGTGGGCCTGGGCCAGTCGACCTGCATCGGCATCGGCGGCGACCCGATCAACGGCACCAACTTCATCGACGCGCTGAAGTGGTTCCAGGACGATCCGCAGACCGAAGGCATCATCATGGTCGGCGAGATCGGCGGTTCGGCCGAGGAAGAAGCGGCCGAGTTCATCGCTCAGTACGTGACCAAGCCGGTGGTCGGCTTCATCGCCGGCGCTTCGGCGCCGAAGGGCAAGCGCATGGGCCATGCCGGTGCGATCGCCTCGGGCGGTCAGGGCACGGCCGAGGGCAAGTTCGCGGCGATGGAGAAGGCCGGCGTCACCACGGTGAAGTCGCCGGGCGATCTGGGCGCGGCGATTGCTAAGCGGTTGGCCAAGTAAGCCAGCGCGATGCAGCCGAGCGCGATGCCGCGTTCGATCAGCAAAGGAGCCGCCTCAGGGCGGCTTCTTTGTTTTTGACCTGTGTCCGTGGCTGTAGCACTTTTGTGCTACATTGGGCGTAACGGGCCTAGGCTCGGCCCATTGCGACCGCGATCGAGGATGCCATGTCCACCACGACCATCCGCCTGACCGAAGAACTCAAGATCCGCGTAGCGCGTGCGGCCGAACGCGCCGGCACCACGCCGCACGGCTTCATCCTGGAAGCCATCGCCGAGAAGGCCGAAGCCCAGGAACATCGCGATCAGATGCGCGATCAGGCCGAGCAGCGTTACGCCCGCATCGTGGCCAGCGGCGAGACGATCCCGTGGGCGGACATGCGCCGCTACCTGCAAGCGCGCGCCGCCGGCCGGCCGGTCACGGCACCCAAGCCGAAGAAGCCGGCGGGTTGAATGGCCAGGATCGAATTCGCTCCCGAAGTGCTGGAAGACTTCGATCGGATCCTCGATCACCTGATCGCACACGAGGTCGCGCAAACCGGCGCGCGGATCGAAGGAATCGTCAACGCCCTGGACGTGCTTGCCGATAATCCCCTGATCGGCCGGGGCACGGATTCGGATTTGCGCGAACTGATCATCGGCCAGGACACCCGAGGCTATGTGGCGCTGTACCGCTATGTGCAGGCGATCGAGACGGTCTTCGTACTGGCGATCCGCGCGCAGAAGGAAGCCGGCTATGCGCGGCTGTAGTCGCTGGCTCAGCCCGCCTCGGTTTGGCGCGGCCCGTGTCCGGGCCGGCGCGGGGCAAATTCCGAAGTCGTTCGCCGCATCCAACCCATCGTTTTCAACCTGCCGCATTCAGTGAGTAGCCCGCGCATGTCCGCAACGCTCCGCATCGCCCTGGCCCAGTTCGACTTCCCCGTCGGCGCGGTCGAAAAAAACGCCGAACGCATCGCCGCGATGATCGTGCAAGCGCGCGACGAACACGGCGCCGACGTGGTGCTGTTTCCCGAGCTGGCGGTCAGCGGCTACCCGCCGGAAGACCTGTTGCTGCGGCCGAGCTTTCTCGCCGATTGCGAAGCCGCGCTGCTGCGCATCGCCGGCGCCGCGCGCGGGATCGTCGCGGTGGTCGGCTGGCCGCAGGCGGCCGGCGCGGTGGTCTACAACGCCGCCAGCGTGTTGCGCGACGGCCGGGTCGAGGCGACCTACCGCAAGCGCGAGCTGCCCAACTACGCGGTGTTCGATGAGCGACGCTACTTCGACGTCGATCCCGACGGCGAGGCCTGCGTGTTCGAGGTCGAGGGCGTGCAAGTCGGCGTGGTGATCTGCGAAGACCTGTGGTTCGCCGAACCCTTGGCGGCCACCGCCGCGGCCGGCGCGGGCCTGGTGCTGGTCCCCAACGCCTCGCCGTTCGAGCGCGACAAGCACGCCCAGCGCGATGCGCTGCTGGCCTTGCGCGTGCAGGAAACTCAAACGAACGGCCGCGGCGTCGCCCTGGCCTACCTCAACGTCGTCGGCGGCCAGGACGCGTTGGTGTTCGACGGCGCCTCGGTGCTCGCCGACGGCAGCGGCCACGTGCATCCGGCCGCGACCGCGTTCGAGGACCATTGGCTGATCGCCGACTACAACGACCAAACCGGCGCTTTCACCCCGGTGTCCTGGCCCAGCGAGCAGGACGAAGGCCGCGACGCGCTGGCCTGGCGCGCGGTGGTGCGCGGCACCCGCGATTACTGCCGCAAGAACGGTTTCGAGAAGGTCTGGCTGGGGCTGTCGGGCGGTATCGATTCGTCCCTGGTCATGGCCATCGCGGTCGACGCGCTGGGCCCGGAGAACGTGATCGCGGTGCGCATGCCCTCGCGCTACACCGCCGACTTGTCCAACGATCTGGCCGCCGAACAATGCGCCAGCCAGGGCGTGCGCCTGCTCGCGCTGCCGATCGAAAAGCCGTTCCAGGGTTATCTGGACACCTTGGCCGAAGCCTTCGCCGGCAAGCCGGTCGACGTGACCGAGGAAAACCTGCAGTCGCGCACCCGCGGCGCGCTGATGATGGCGATGAGCAACAAGTTCGGCGGCCTGCTGCTGACCACCGGCAACAAGAGCGAGTACGCGGTCGGTTACGCCACCATCTACGGCGACATGTGCGGCGGGTACGCGCCGATCAAGGATCTGTACAAGACCGAGGTGTTCGCGCTGGCGCGCTGGCGCAACGCCATCGCCGGCGCGCCGGTGATTCCGTGGGCGGTGATCGAGCGCCCGCCGTCGGCAGAGTTGCGCGAGAACCAGAAGGATCAGGATTCGCTGCCGCCCTACGACGTGCTCGATGCGATCTTGCTGCGCCATGTCGATCAGGAACAGTCGCGCGATGAGATCGTCGCCGCCGGGTTCGATCCGGCGACGGTGGAGCGGGTGCTGCGGCTGGTGCGGATCAGCGAATGGAAGCGGCATCAGGCCGCGCCGGGGCCGAAGGTGTCGCGGCGGGCGTTCGGGCGCGAGCGGCGGTATCCGATCAGTAACGGTTATTCGGGCTGAGGTTTTGTCTCGGCCGCCCGGGTAGTAGCAATCGCTCCACGGGCGCTCGCTTCATCGTCATTCCGGCGAAAACCGGAACCCATAACGGGCGCTCGTTTCATCGTCATTCCGGCGAAAGCCGGAATCCATTTTGACTTTGCTGTTGCCGTTGCTGCCTCCGGGGTTTGAAGCAACAGCAAGATCAAAATGGATTCCGGCTTTCGCCGGAATGACGGGGAAGTGGGGCTGTCGCGGGCGGTTGCGGGAGCGCTCCGCTTTCGCCGCACCGTAAACAAAAAACGCCGCCCGAGGGCGGCGTTTTCGTTGGCGACAGGAGCAGCCGGGCTTACTGCCCCTTGCCCGCCTTCTCCGCGCGCTTGGCTTCGTCCTTGTCGCGGTTGTCCACCGCCGACTTCTCGCCCGCGAACGGGTTGAGCTTGCGCAGGTTGCTCGGGTAATCCGGCCACTTGCCGCTCAGCGCCGGATGGCTGGGGTCGTTCTGCTGCAGCACGCGCTTGGCGTCGGCGGACAGGGTCTGGTTGCCCAGGCGGTCGTACGCGGTCATCAGCACCGCCACCGCATCGTTCTGGTAGCGGCTCTGCGGGTAGGTTTCCAGCAGGTACTTGGCGCGGTCGGCGGCGGCGACGTCGGCGGTGCGGCGTAGGTAATACAGCGACACGTCCAGCTCATGACGGGCGAAGGTGTCGCGCAGCACCATCATGCGCTTGCGCGAATCCTCAGCGTAGCGGCTGTTGGGGTAGCGCTCGACCACGATCAGGAAGTCGTTGTAGGCCTGCATCGGCGTGGCCAGGTCGCGGCGGCTCACGTCCAGGCGCCAGACCTTCTGCAGGAACACCGTGTCGCGGCTGGAATTGACCAGCCCGCGCAGGTAGTACAGATAGGCGATGTTGCGGTGGGTCGGGTAGGTGCGGATGAAACGGTCGATGCTGCTGACCGCGTCGTCGTGCTTGCCCGACTTGTACTGGGCGTAGGCGGTCTCGATCAGCGACTGCTCGGTGTAGGGACCGTACGGGTACTGGGCGACCAGGCGCTTGAAGCTGACCTCGGCCGAGGCCCAGTTGCCGTTGGTCATCGACTTGTGGGCTTTCTCGTAGATGGCCTCGACCGGCTGGCCTTCGTCCGCGTCCTTGTCCTTCTTGAACATCTTGCCGACGCTCTTGCAGCCGGTGGCGGCGAACGCGACCAGCAGCAGCAGGCAAAACAGGCGAGTCATACGGGACAAAGCAGCGCGGGACGGGGCGGAACGTACAGTCATGGCAGGCATCGACGGGCGCCGGAGGCACGAAGAGCCGATAATAGCAGTCCGCGGGTCGGGCCCCTTAACCGATCCCGTACTTCCTCGCCGGCCCCAGTCCCGACCGGGCCGCCGTTTCGCCCCTTTGCACAGACCCACAGACCCGATTCCGATGAGCGACCCCCGCCAGACCCTGACCGCCACCGTCCCCGACAGCTCGGCCGGCCGCCGCTTCGACGCGGTCCTCGCCGAGCTGTTCCCCGACTATTCGCGTTCGCGGCTGGCGGCCTGGATCAAGAGCGGCGACGCCCGCCTGAACGGCGAGCAGGCGCGCCCGCGCGACCCGGTGCGCGGCGGCGAAACCGTGGAGTTGAACGTGGTCCTGGACACCCAGACCCACGCCGAACCCGAGGACATCGCCCTCAACGTGCTGTACGAGGACGGCGAGGTGATCGTGCTCGACAAGCCGGCCGGGCTGGTGGTGCACCCGGGCGCGGGCAATCCGGCCGGAACCCTGGTCAATGCCCTGCTGCACCGCGACCCCTCGCTGGCCGCGCTGCCGCGCGCCGGCATCGTCCATCGCCTGGACAAGGACACCTCCGGGGTGATGGTGGTGGCCCGGACCCTGCCGGCGCACACCTCGCTGGTCGAGCAGTTGTCCGCACGCGAAGTCCACCGCCAGTACCTGGCCGTGGTGCTCGGCGCGCTGGTCTCCGGCGGCACCGCCAACGCCGCGATCGACCGTCACCCGCGCGACCGCCTGCGCATGGCCGTGCGCGAGGACGGCCGCGACGCGGTCACCCATTACCGCCTGCGCGAGCGCTTCCGCGCCCACACCCTGCTGGAATGCCGCCTGGAAACCGGCCGCACCCACCAGATCCGCGTGCACATGCAGCACCTCAAGCACCCCATCGTCGGCGACCCGCTGTACGGCGGCCCGCTCAAGCTGCCCAAGGGCGCCACCGACGGCCTGGTGGAGACCCTGCGCGGCTTCAAGCGCCAGGCCCTGCACGCCGAAACCCTGGAATTCGCCCACCCGATCAGCGGCGAGCCGGTGCGCTGCACCGCCGCGGTGCCGGCCGATATGCAGCAGCTGATCGCCGAGTTGCGCGCCGACACGCGCGCGGCGGCGGAAGCGGGCCGATGAGCGCGGAAGGCGCGGCGCCGTGGATCGCCGCGGACTGGCCGCTGCCGGCGTCGGTGCGCGGCTTCACCACCGTGCGCGGCGGCCTGGGCGTGTCGCAAGCGCCGTTCGACCGCTTCAATCTGGGCACGCTGTACGGCAACGAGCGCGACGATCCGGCCGCGGTGATGCGCAATCGCGAACTGCTGGCCGAACGCGCGGCGTTGCCGTCGCCGCCGCACTGGTTGCATCAGGTGCACGGCGCCGGGGTGCTGCGGTTCGACAGCGCCCAGCGCGATGCGGCAGGCGTCGAAGAGCCCGAGGCCGACGCCTCGGTCACTTCCGAACGCGGAGTCGTGCTGGCCATCCTCACCGCCGACTGCTTGCCGGTGTTGTTCGCCGCCGAAGACGGCAGCGAAGTCGGCGCCGCCCACGCCGGTTGGCGCGGACTGGCCGACGGCGTGCTGGAAGCCACGGTCGCGGCGATGCGCACCGCACCCGAACGTTTGCGCGCCTGGCTCGGCCCCGCGGCCGGCCCGCAGCACTACGAAATCGGCGCGGAAGTGCGCGATGCGTTCCTGGCCGGCGACAACGCCGCCGAGGCCGCCTTCCTCGCCACCCGTCCGGGCCACTGGCGGGTCGATCTGTATGCCTTGGCCCGATTGCGTCTGGCGCGCGCCGGTCTGCGCGCCGATCATGTGCACGGCGGCGGGCTGTGCACCATCGCCGAACCCGAACGCTTTTATTCCCATCGCCGCGACCGCCGCACCGGGCGCATGGCGAGTCTGATCTGGATGCAATGACGATGCGCACGCCGCTACGCACGGCCTTGGCCGTTCTGCTCTGCCTGGCCGCGCTGTCGAGCGCCGACGCGTCGGCCGCGGACGGCTGCCGCGAGCGCGTGTACGACTTGCTTAAGCAGGCCTATCCCGGCGCCGCAAGCGAAACCGGCGACGACGGCGAACTGCTGCGCACCGCCGGCGCCAACCCGCGCTGGATCGACGTCGAGCATGGTGCGATCTGCAAGGTCTGGCCGGCCGAGCCCGACAAGACCCTGCTGGCGGTGCAACTGGGCCATGAAGCGGCGATCAACCCGAACGGCGCCACCGCGGATCTGGAACTGCTGATCGTCGACTCGGCCCAGCCGCGCATCCTGCAACGCTATCGCCAGGACGACGCGCTGGTGTCCGACGCGGTCCGGGTCGGCGCGCTGATCCTGGACACCGCGCGCTACCGCCTCAACGAGGACACCACGGCGTTCGGCCTGCGCATCGAGTACATCGGTTCCTCGCGCGCCAATCCCTACGGCGCGACGGTGCTGAATCTGTATGCGATCCGCGACGGCGCGCTGCGGCCGGTGTTGCAGGGGCTGGAAGTCGCGCTCTCGCGCGGCGTATGGGACACCAACTGCGCAGGCGAATTCAGCAGCGTGCGCCGCACCGTCGCCATCGATGCCAAGCGCGACCACGGTTATGCCGGCCTGCTGGTCAACAGCGCCGAGGAAAGCAGCCGCGCCGTCGTCGACGGCAAGGATTGCAAGGAAAAGAACGTGGTCAAGAACAAGAGCAGTGTGCGCGTGGCCTTCGACGGTCGCGAGTATGTCGTGCCCAAATCGCTGCGTGGGCTGTGATGCAAGCCGGCGCAGCCAACTCCGCCCGCGACGCCGCCCGTCTGGGCGCGCGCGAAGGCTTGTACCCGCGCACGCTCGGGGTGCGCTTCGTGTTGTTGCCGCGCGCGTTGCGGCTGCTGCACGGGCGCAGCGGGCGGCAGGCCTACCACGGCGAGGCGCAGGTCGAGCGCGGCGAAGGCGCGTTGTCGCGGCTGTTCGCCGGCATCGTCCGCTTGCCCAAGGCGTATGCGGGGCCGATCGAAGTCGAGATCCACGCCGGCCCGCGCGGCGAGACCTGGACCCGGCGTTTCGGCAAATCGAAGATGCGCTCGCACCTGCGCGGCCGCGACGGGCTGGTGCTGGAACGGTTGGGGCCGATGCGTTTCGCGTTCGCGCTGGAACCGATCGGCGAAGCGCCGGAGGCGGCGTTGGCGCGTACGGTCTCGGCCCATACCGGCGATTCGATCACCGTGTCCTCCGCGGCGGTGCCGGCGGCGGCGATGGGCGCGCCGCGCAGTTACGGCGCCGATGGCACGGGCGAGGACAGTGGCAACGACCCGGGGCTGGCGTGGCGGCTGATGCGGGTTCGCGCGCTCGGTTTGCCGTTGCCGCGCAGTTGGTTCTCCGGTGTGCGTGCGCGTGAGTTCGAGCGCGAGGGGCGGTATCACTTCGATGTGGTGGCGCAGTTGCCGCTGGTGGGGTTGTTGGTGCGGTATCGCGGGTGGTTGGATGTGGGTGAGTAGGTTTGGTGAGTAAGACGGTGCGGCTCTGCGCAAGCCATGCATGGCGTGGTTTGCAATCGCTCCTCTCGACCTTGACTCTCAGCCGCGGCTCTCGACAGCAGCGCTCAAGTTCGGTTCTCGATCGCGCCTACGGCCGCAACTCTCGAATGTCCCTGAGCCGTCCCCGACCGCGACCGTCGAATGTTCCACCACCGTCATTCCGGCGAAAGCCGGAATCCATTTTGCTGTTGCTTGTGCCGTGGGTCTCTGCAACGCGGAGCTAAGATCAAAATGGATTCCGGCTTTCGCCGGAATGACGGGTGAGGGCGATGGTGTAGGGACGGCTGGGAGCGAAAGCTGGAGTTGCGGGGTTTCTGCTGTCGCGGCGGGGCTTCGTAACTTCGGTTGGCATAAGCCCATAACCCCACCCGCGCCCCACAATCGCCCCAACGCCGCCGATTGGCGGCACACTCGCGCTTGCGAACCGATCGCACGCCCTCCGGCATGGAAGCGCCCCTTCACGCATCGCGAGTACCGTCCATGAGTGCCGTCATCCCGTTCCCGACCCGGTCTCGTCCCGACTTCGCGGCGCCGCCCGCGCGTGCAGGTTCGCCGCAATTGCGCGCGATGCAGGCGGCTTGCGCGGCAAATGCGGAGCAGGCCCGATGAACGCGGCGGCTCCCGCTCAGCGGCGGCGCTGGTTCGTCGCCGGCGACCTCAACGGCTTCTTCGGCCTGGTGGTGGACAACCTGTCCATCCTCGGCTTCATTTCCGCGGCCCTGATCGGCATCTTCGGCTTCCCCGCCGAGGTGATCTATACCCGCATGTTCCCGGGCACCGCGTTCGGCGTGCTGGTCGGCAATTTGATCTACACCTGGATGGCGCGGCGGTTGGCGGCGAAAACCGGGCGCGACGACGTCACCGCGATGCCGCTGGGGCTGGACGCGCCGACCAGCATCGGCATGGCCTTGCTGGTGCTGGGGCCGGCCTTCGTCGGCTTCAAGCAGGTCGGCATGGATGAGCAAGCCGCGGCGACCGCCACCTGGCAACTCGGCATGGCCTCGCTGATCGTGATGGGTCTGCTCAAGTTCGTGCTGTCGTTCGCCGGCGACGCGGTGACGCGCCTGATTCCGCGCGCGGGCCTGCTCGGCTCGATCGCCGGCGTGGCGCTGGTGTTGATGGGCTTCCTGCCGCTGATCGAAACCCTGCGCTCGCCGATGGTCGGATTCATGACGCTGGGCTTGTTGCTGTATGTGCTGATCGCCAAGGGGCGGCTGCCGGTGAAGCTGCCCGGCGTGTTCCTGGCGTTCGTGTTCGGCACGGTGTTGTTCTACGGCTTCGGCGCGATCGGACTCGGAGCGCCGGGCTTCGCGTTTCCCGCTCCGCAACCGCTCAGCTTCGTCCTGCCGCTGCCGACGCTGGGCTTCATCGACGGCCTGCCGTACACGGTGCCGTACCTGCCGCTGCTGCTGCCGTTCGGTTTGCTGATGGTGGTCGGCGGCATCAACGTCAGCGAAAGCGCGCGCGCGGCCGGCGACGATTACCGCACCCGCGATATTTTGCTGGCCGAGGCGTTCTCGACCTTGGTCGCCGGTTTCGTCGGCGGCGTCGCCCAGACCACGCCCTATATCGGCCAGCCCGCGTACAAGCACATGGGCGCGCGCAGCGGTTACACGCTGTTGACCGGATTGTTCATCGGCCTGGGCGGCATTCTGGGCATCGTCTCTGGCCTGGTGCAGTGGCTGCCGTTGGCGGTGTTGGCGCCGATCATCGTGTACGTCGCCCTGGACATCACCACCCAGGCGTTTCAGGCCACGCCGAGCAAGCACGCGACCGCGATGGTGTTCGGTTTCCTGCCGTCGGTGGCTTATATGTTGGCGATCAAGACCGGCAACCCGGGTTGGATCGCGCCGGACCATCACGCCCAGCTGATGAGCGCGCTCGACGGCCACGGCCTGCCGGAGATGGCGGTGATCGTGACCCTGGGCAACGGCTTCATCATGACCTCGATGATCTGGACCTCGGCGGTGGCGGCGATGGTCGACGGCCGTCTGCGCCGGGCGGCGGCGTTCCTGCTCGCCGGCGCGGGCTTGGCGCTGTTCGGCATCATCCATTCGGTCGACCCGCGCGGCGGCGTGTACCTGCCGTGGGCGCTGGAAGGCCTGTCGCGCACCATCTCCTGGCAATTCATCGGCGCGTACGTCGGTCTGGCGATATTGCTGGTTCTGCTGTCTTTCCAGCGCGACCCGGTGCCGGCATCGCCTGAGGCTTGAGACCGGGGGCTTTCGGCCCTAAATCCATCAGTCCCCTTCGAACCGGCCCACGCCATGTCCCTGCAGAACCAACTCAACGCCGTCCCCGGCGTGACCGCGCAACCCGAGGCCGCGACCCGCGATTTCGTGTTCAACCACACCATGCTGCGGATCAAGGATCCGAAAGCGTCGCTGGATTTTTATACCCGCGTGCTCGGCTTCACCCTGGTGCGCAAGCGCGATTTCGACGAAGCGCAGTTCAGCCTGTACTTCCTGGTGCTGGTGAACGACCCCGCGCAGATTCCGGCCGAAGAACCGGCGCGCGGCGAATGGCTGCTGAGCCAGCGCGGCGTGCTGGAACTCACCCATAACCACGGCACCGAGAACGACGCGGACTTCGCTTATCACCACGGCAACAGCGAGCCGCGCGGGTTCGGGCATATCTGCGTGTCGGTGCCGGATGTGGAGGCGGCTTGCGCGCGGTTCGAGCAGCTTGGGGTGGCGTTTCAGAAGCGGCTGACCGATGGGCGGATGAAGCACATCGCGTTTATCAAGGATCCGGATGGGTATTGGGTCGAGATCTTGCAGCCCACGTCGCTGGTCTAAGCGGCAAAGCTCTATCCACCCCGCCTAACCCTCGAATCCCCCAGGCCCCAGTGCCAGCAGTTCCCCCCTTTGAAAAAGGGGGGCTAGGGGGGATTTGCTCTTGCTGTTGCTCCTGAAGCGGCATCCACCGCGACCTGCCGCCAATCCCCGGCGCCAGCAGCTTCGCCCTGACTTCGTGCCCGCGCAGGGCGCCGCCCCCTTTTGCAAAGGGGGCTACCGAGTGGCGCGCTTGAAACGCCCTCCTCACACCCGCATTAACAGGTCATTCGCGGCCCCCACGCCACACTCGCGCCAGGGCCGCCACCTACCTTTCGGAGAACCCTCCATGCGGATGGACAAGCTCACCTCGCGCTTCCAGCAATCGCTGTCGGACGCGCAATCGCTGGCGGTCGGGCGCGATCACAGCGTGATCGAACCGGCGCACTTGCTGACCGCGCTGCTCGACCAGAGCGGCGGCAGCACCAAGCCGTTGCTGGCCCAGGCCGGGGTCAATGTGCCGCTGCTGCGCGAGCGTCTGGGCGAAGCCCTGGAGAAGCTGCCCAAGGTGTCCGGGCAGGCCGGCAACGTGTCGGTCGGCAACGATCTGGCACGCCTGCTCAACGTCACCGACAAACTGGCGCAGCAACGCGGCGATGCCTTCATCGCCAGCGAGCTGTTCCTGCTCGCCGCGCTCGACGACGGCGGCGACACCGGCCGCGCGCTCAAGGCCGCCGGCGCGACCAAGGCCAAGCTGGAACCGGCCATCGACAAACTGCGCGGAGGCGAGAGCGTGCAATCGGAAAACGCCGAAGAACAACGGCAGGCGCTGGAAAAATACTGCATCGACCTGACCGCGCGCGCCGAGTCGGGCAAGCTCGATCCGGTGGTCGGTCGCGATGAAGAAATCCGCCGCACCATCCAGGTGCTGCAGCGCCGGACCAAGAACAATCCGGTGCTGATCGGCGAGCCCGGCGTAGGCAAGACCGCCATCGTCGAAGGCCTGGCCCAGCGCATCATCAACAACGAAGTGCCCGAAGGCCTGCGCGGCAAGCGCGTGCTCTCGCTCGACATGGGCGCGTTGATCGCTGGCGCCAAGTTCCGCGGCGAGTTCGAAGAGCGGCTCAAGGCCGTGCTCAACGACCTGGCCAAGAACGAAGGCCAGGTGATCTTGTTCATCGACGAACTGCACACCATGGTCGGCGCCGGCAAGGCCGAAGGCGCGATGGACGCCGGCAACATGCTCAAGCCGGCGCTGGCGCGCGGCGAACTGCATTGCATCGGCGCGACCACGCTCGACGAATACCGCAAGTACGTCGAGAAGGACGCCGCCCTGGAGCGCCGCTTCCAGAAGGTGTTCGTCGGCGAGCCGACGGTGGAAGACACCATCGCGATCCTGCGCGGGCTCAAGGAGCGCTACGCGGTCCACCACGGCGTGGAGATCACCGATCCGGCGATCGTCGCCGCGGCGACCTTGTCGCATCGTTACATCGCCGACCGGCAACTGCCCGACAAGGCCATCGACCTGATGGACGAAGCGGCCTCGCGCATCCGCATGGAGATCGACTCCAAGCCCGAAGAGCTAGACCGCAAGGAACGCCGGCTGATCCAGCTCAAGATCCAGCGCGAGGCGCTGAAGAAAGAGAAGGACCCCGAATCCAGGCAGCGCCTGGCCGATCTGGAAGCCGAGATCGCCACGCTGGAGCGCGAGTTCAACGACCTGGAAGAAGTGTGGAAGGCCGAAAAGGCCACCTTGCAGGGTGCGACCAAGATCAAGGAGCAGATCGAGCAGGCCAAGCTCGACCTGGAAGCCGCGCAGCGCACCCAGGACTTCGCCCGCATGAGCGAAATCCAGTACGGCCGCATGCCCGAACTGGAGAAGCAGCTCAAAGTCGCGCAGGAGGCCGAAACCCAGGGCTTCAAGCTGCTGCAGGACAAGGTCACCGCGGAAGAGATCGCCGAGGTGGTCGCGCGCTGGACCGGCATTCCGGTGTCGAAGATGCTCGAAGGCGAGCGCGACAAGCTGCTGAAGATGGAGCAGGCCCTGCACGCGCGCGTGGTCGGCCAGGACGAAGCGGTGCGGGTGGTGTCCGACGCGGTGCGGCGTTCGCGCGCGGGCCTGTCCGATCCCAACCGTCCCAGCGGTTCGTTCCTGTTCCTGGGCCCGACCGGCGTGGGCAAGACCGAGCTGTGCAAGGCGCTGGCCGAATTTCTGTTCGATTCCTCCGATGCGATGATCCGCATCGACATGAGCGAGTTCATGGAGAAGCACGCGGTCAGCCGCCTGGTCGGCGCGCCTCCGGGCTACGTCGGCTATGAGGAAGGCGGCTACCTGACCGAGGCGGTGCGCCGGCGTCCGTACAGCGTGATCCTGCTGGACGAAGTCGAGAAAGCGCATCCGGACGTGTTCAACATCCTGTTGCAGGTGCTCGACGACGGCCGTCTGACCGACGGCCAGGGCCGCACCGTGGACTTCCGCAACACCGTGATCGTGATGACCTCCAACCTGGGCTCGCAAATGATCCAGGAGCTCAGCGACCACGACACCCCGGAGGCCTACACGCAGATGAAGGCCGCGGTGATGGGCGTGGTGCAGGCGCACTTCCGTCCCGAGTTCATCAACCGGCTCGACGACATCGTGGTGTTCCATCCGCTCGACAAGAGCCAGATCCGCGAGATCGCCAAGATCCAGCTGCACGGTCTGGACAAGCGTCTGGCCGAGCGCGGCCTGAAGCTGGCGTTGTCGGAGGCGGCGTTGAACCTGATCGGCAACGTCGGCTTCGATCCGGTTTACGGCGCGCGGCCGCTCAAGCGCGCGGTGCAGCAGCAGTTGGAGAATCCGTTGGCTCAGAAGATTCTGAGCGGCGAGTTCGCCAACGGCGACACGATCCAGGTCGAGGCCGAAGCCGGGCATCTGGTGTTTCGCAAAGGCTGAGCGCTTCGATCGCTCGGCGAAAAAACGGCCCGCAATTGCGGGCCGTTTTCTTTGGACTTACTTGGCGACGAACTTAAGCGGGCCGGTGTACTGCGGCCACGCGATCGAGGTCTCGATCCGCTTGTTCAAGGCCTTGGCTTCGCCGCTGCCGGCGTCGGTGACGACGCTGGCCATCAACGTCGGCATCCAGAAGTTGACCGCGAAGGTCGCGTCCTTGTAGATCACCGGGTTGATGCTGAGCGTGGTGGTTTTACCGTTTTCGATGCGGAAGGTCACGATGTCCGGATTGACGAACGCGCCCTTGTCGAGAATCTTCTGCACGCTGAAAGCGGTGCTCATTTCCAGGCCGATGCCGGTGATGCGGTAGTCGCCGGCCGGCAAGGGCAGCGATTCGGACTGGCCGTAGCGGGTCATGTGGTTGATCGGGAAATCGACGAACTGCTTGCCGACCATGGTGAACACGATCTGGTTGTCCTTGATTCCCCATTCCAGGCCGCCGCTGCGCAACTGTTTTTCGGCCTTCTTCGGCAGCGGTTGTTCGCTGCTGAAGTTCTTGATTTCGACGGTGAGCGTGCCGCTGCCGGTTTGCGCGGCGGTGTCGGCGGCGGTCTGGGCGAAAGCCGCGCCCAACGGCGCCAGCGCGAGAGCGAGCAAGGTGTATCGCAACATGGTGGATCCCCCTGATCCATAACAGCAAGCCGTGATCGGCGTTGCAAATGATATCAGTGGGTTTGCGTGCCTTGGGAACCCATCGGCGGCGCCAAAAATATGGCGAGGCAGCAGCGATCGAAGCCATGGGCGGATTTTTTCTGCGAACGCCGGCTGTGCGCATGGCTCGGTCGT
>NZ_JBAMDI010000340.1:0-312 GCF_036961695.1 Pseudomonas sp. CGJS7
GCACCGCACTCGTGGCTCTTGATTCGAAACAGGGAGAGCATTTTTCTTTGGTGACTTTCTTTTGTTGCTCTGGACAAAAGAAAGTTACCCGCCGCTTTAGTGGCGGAAGCATTTGACCTTGCTTGTCATCACAGGCTTTAAAGCTTTGAAGGGCTTCTAGAGCAAGAGCAAGATCAAGTGCTTCCGCCACTAAAGCGGCGGGTAACTTTCTTTGTCCAAAGCGACAAAGAAAGTCACCAAAGAAAACGCTTTTCCCTGTTTCGAGTCAAAAGCCACGAGTGCGAAGCTTGCGCAGGCAGGTTCCGTAGTGGG
>NZ_JBAMDI010000341.1:0-312 GCF_036961695.1 Pseudomonas sp. CGJS7
CCGGAGCCACGTTGGTGCTGTTGGCGCCTTGCGCGGTGATGTTGAAACCGGCGTTCGCTGTCGAGCCGACCGCATCGAGCTGGCTCTTGTTGACCGCATCGGTGGCGGCGACGCCAGCGGCGACGTTGCTCACGATTTGGTTGCCGGCGTTGATACCCGCCGAGGTCACGCTCGGACCGCCGGTGATGGTCAGACCGGTATTGTCGAGACGGCTGTTGCCCGCAACGACGCTGTTGACGGTGATGTCGTCGGCCAGATCGAAGTTGACGTTATCGTCCGCGCCGGTCTTGCTGACGACGATGTTGCCGTCGG
>NZ_JBAMDI010000342.1:0-300 GCF_036961695.1 Pseudomonas sp. CGJS7
GGGTCACGGTGTAAGTGATCACACCGCCTTCGGTCACGCTTGGCGAGGCGGTCAGGGTCGCGGTAGTGGTGTCGACCGAGTCGTTGATCGTGGTCTGAGCCGGGGTCGGATTCGGGGTCAGTTGCTCGAAATTACCGCCCGTGGCGCTCTCGATGGTGACGCTGACGGTCGAGCCGTTGTTGTAGACGTCATTGGCCGGGGTCTGGAAATCGACGCTGCCCTGGGTTTTGCCGGCTTCAACAGTGATGACCTGGCCGTTGGACAGGGTCACGGTTACCGGCGTCTGGGCAGGGTTGCTCA
>NZ_JBAMDI010000035.1:0-87795 GCF_036961695.1 Pseudomonas sp. CGJS7
CCCCCAGCACTCCAGGCCAAAAATGAGGTTCCCAGGTGAAAAAGATCGCGCTGTTCGCCGATGTGCAGAACCTCTACTACACCGTACGCCAGGCCCACGGCTGCCACTTCAACTACACCGCCCTGTGGGCTGATGTCAGCCGCGAAGGCCAGATCGTCGAGGCCGTGGCCTATGCCATCGACCGTGGCGACAGCAAACAGCAGCAGTTCCAGCAGATCTTGCGCAACCTCGGTTTCGATGTGCGCCTCAAACCGTTCATCCAGCGCAGCGATGGCTCGGCCAAAGGCGACTGGGATGTGGGCATTACCCTGGATGTGATCGACGCGGCCAGCCGGGTCGACCAAGTGGTGCTGGCCTCCGGCGACGGTGATTTCGACCTGCTGCTGGAACGGGTAATCCAGCGCCATGGCACCGAAGCGGTGGTGTATGGCGTACCGGGGCTGACGGCGTTGTCACTGATCCGTGCTGCCACCCGCTACGTGCCCATCGAAGGCGCGCTGTTGCTCAAACACTAAGGTCTTTTCATGGAACGTATCGCTGTCATCGACTTTGAAACCACCGGCATTTCCCCCGGTACCGGCTGCCGTGCCACCGAGGTGGCGGTGGTAATGCTCGAGGGTGGGCGCATTGTCGAGCGCTACCAGAGCCTGATGAACGCTGGCGTGCCGGTGCCGGCCTTCGTCGCAGGGCTGACCGGCATTACCACCGCCATGCTGCGCAGTGCGCCGCCGGTGGAGAAAGTGATGAACGAGGTGGCCGAGTTCGTCGGCGGCACCCCATTGTTGGCGCACAACGCTGCTTTCGACCAGAAGTTCTGGGACTACGAGCTGGGCCGTATTGGCCGCAGCCGCAGCCAGCCCTTCGCGTGTTCCCTGTTGCTGTCACGGCGCCTGCTGCCCGCCGCGCCGAACCACAAGCTGGGCACTTTGACACGCTGGGCTGGGTTGCCGGACACGGGGACTGCGCACCGGGCCATGGCCGATGCCGAAATGGCCGCCAACCTGCTGCAGCATCTGGCGGGTGTGTTGCGCCAGGACCACGGGGTTCAGCAACTGTCGCACGAGCTGCTTTGCCGGCTGCAGAAAACCCCGGCTGCGAAGCTGCGCGAAGCGCTGGCCAAGTACTGCAGGGATTAGCCAGTGAACGTCTGGGGGAGTGTCGCCTACGTCGAATGCACCAGAATTGTGCCGCTCATTTGAACCCGTTCTGTAACGTCCCTTCACCCAGGCAGGCCGTTAAACTGAGGCACCCGTAAACGGATTTCGAGTTTCCCCCATGCCTGCCTCCCGTCGTTTCCCGCTGCTGCTGATTGGCGCCTTCCTGGCCCTGTATCTGGTCTGGGGTTCCACTTACCTGTTCATTCGTATCGGCGTTGAGAGCTGGCCTCCGATGCTCATGGCCCGTGTGCGCTTCCTGATCGCCGGTGGCCTGCTGTACGGCTTCCTGCGTTGGCGCGGCGTGCCGGCACCTACCTGGCCGCAATGGCGGGCGGCAGGAGCGATCGGTTTCTTGTTGCTCAGCTGTGGCAACGGCGGGGTGACCGTGGCCGAGCATGCCGGCGTGGCTTCGGGCGTGGCGGCTTTGGCGGTGGCGACGGTGCCGCTGTTCACCTTGCTGTTCGGCCTGTTGTTCGGGCACCGCAATTCGAAGCTGGAGTGGGCGGGGATAGCCCTTGGGCTGGTGGGCATCGGCCTGCTGAACCTGGGCTCCAACCTGCAGGCAAGCCCGATAGGTGCGGCGCTGATCATCTTCGCGGCAGCGTCCTGGGCGTTCGGCTCGGTGTGGAGCAAGACCTTGCCGCTGCCCCAGGGGCCGATGGCCAGCGCAGCGGAAATGCTGGTCGGGGGGGCGGTGCTGTTGCTGGGCAGTGTGCTATCGGGCGAACGCATGACACAGCTGCCGACCGCCGCTGGCTGGGGGGCGCTGGCCTACCTGGTGTTCTTCGGTTCGATCCTGGCGTTCAGTGCCTACATGTACCTGCTCAAGCACGTGCGCCCGGCAGCGGCCACCAGCTACGCTTACGTCAACCCGGCGGTGGCGGTGCTGCTGGGGATCGTCTTTGCCGGTGAGCAGATTGGCGCGGAAGAGTGTGTGGCGATGGCAGTGATCATCGGCGCGGTGGTGCTGATCGGCTTGCCGCAGTGGCGCAAGGCACCTGAACCAGTGCCACCGTTGAAAGGTGAAATCTGCAAGTAGGCAGGGACGATGCGGTAAACTTGCCGCCTTCGCTGAACCCCCTGACGGTATTGCCATGAATTTCGCCAAACTCGGCCTGATCGAACCGCTGCTGCGTACGCTGCAGCAACTGGACTACACCACCCCGACCCCGGTGCAGGCCAAAGCCATCCCCGCCGTGCTGGCCGGCCGCGACCTGATGGCCGCAGCCCAGACCGGTACCGGCAAGACTGCAGGCTTTGCCCTGCCTGTGCTGCAGCGCCTGGCGCTGGAGGGCGAGAAGGTGGCCAGCAACTCGATCCGCGCCTTGGTGCTGGTACCCACTCGCGAGCTGGCCGAGCAGGTGCACAACAACGTGCGCGAATACGCCGAGAACCTGCCGCTGAGTACCTACGCGGTGTATGGCGGGGTCAGTATCAACCCACAGATGATGCGCCTGCGCCGGGGTGTCGACCTGCTGGTGGCTACCCCCGGCCGCTTGCTCGACCTGTTCCGGCAGAACGCCGTGAAGTTCAACCAGGTGCAGACCCTGGTGCTGGATGAAGCCGACCGCATGCTTGACCTGGGCTTTGCCGAAGAGCTGCAGTCGGTGTATGCGGCACTGCCGCGCAAGCGCCAGACGCTGCTGTTTTCCGCCACCTTCTCCGATCAGATTCGCATGCTGGCGGGGCTGGCGCTGAATGACCCGCTCAGTATCGAAGTGAGCCCGCGCAACGCCACGGCCGCCAGCGTCAAGCAGTGGCTGGTGCCTGTGGACAAGAAGCGTAAGGCCGACCTGTTCTGCCACCTGCTGCGCAAGCAGCGCTGGAAGCAGGTGCTGGTGTTCGCCAAGACCCGCAATGGCGTCGATCAGCTGGTGGAGCGCTTGCTGGCCGAAGGCGTGAATGCCGACGGCATCCACGGTGACCGCCCACAGGCAACCCGCCAGCGTGCGCTGGACAGCTTCAAGGCCCGTGAGGTGCAAGTGCTGGTGGCGACCGATGTGGCGGCCCGTGGCCTGGATATCGATGACTTGCCGCTGGTCGTCAACCTCGACCTGCCGATCGTTGCCGAAGACTACGTGCACCGCATCGGGCGTACCGGGCGGGCGGGCAACAAGGGCGAGGCGATTTCGCTGGTGTGTGCGGATGAAGTGCAACTGCTGGCGGCTATCGAGGTGCTGACCCGGCAGACCCTGCCGCGTCACGAAGAGCCAGATTTCATCCCCGAGCACCGGGTGCCGATGACCGATGCCAGTGGGCAGGTTATCAAGAAACCGAAGAAGCCCAAGAAGCCGAAAGAAAACAGCGCCAAGCGCGGGCTGGGGCGCTGGATGGACAGCACTGAAGCCGGCAGTGCGGAACCGGCGGTGAAGGCTGTGCGCAAGGTGCCGAGCTTCAATGGTGGGCCGCGCAAGCGCAAGCCTTGAGGTTTTGGGGCCGCTTTGCGGCCCTTTCGCGACGCAAGGCCGCTCCCACATGGGCTGCACAATCTGGATTGACGCAGTACTGTGGAAGCCGCCCCGGCAAGCTGTCAGGAAGCCCGCACCCAATCTGCCGCTGCCCGCCCGGCGCGCAAGCCGCTGGCAAAGCACGCCGTGAGCAGATACCCCCCGGTCGGCGCCTCCCAGTCCAGCATCTCGCCGGCACAGAACACCCCCGGCATGCCCTTGACCATCAACCCCTCATCCAGGCCCTCGAAGCGGACCCCGCCGGCACTGCTGATCGCTTCATCCAGCGGCCGCGTGCGTACCAGGGTGATGGGCAATGCCTTGATGGCCCGGGCCAGAGCATCAACGTCGGCAAAGGTCGCCTGATCGGTCAGTTCGCGCAGCAGTGCCGCCTTGACCCCATCAATCCCCAGCTGGCTGTGCAGGTGCTTGGCCATGGAGCGTGAACCGCGCGGTTTGGCCAGTGCCTGGGCAATCTTGTCCACAGGCTTGTCCGGCAGCAGGTCGAGCAACAGTACCCCGCGGCCTTCACGGTGGATGGCCTCGCGTACCGGTGCCGACCAGGCATACACCAGGCTGCCTTCCACACCTTGGGCGGTGAGGATGAACTCGCCTTTGCGCGGTGGGCTGCCCGGGACGCTGAGGGCGATGTTCTTCAGCGGTGCGCCCGCGAACTTGTCCTTGAGCAGCGCGCTCCAGCCCTCTACTTCAAAACCGCAGTTGCTCGGCTGCAGGGGCGAGATATCCACAGCCCGTTCTGCCAGCAGCGGTTGCCAGCTGCCGTCAGAACCCAAGCGCGCCCAGCTGGCGCCACCCAGCGCCAGCACCACGACCGAGGCTTTCACCTGCCGTTCGCCCTGTGGATAAGCAATTCGCAAGCTGCCATCGGTGTTCCAGCCCAACCAGCGATGGCGGGTGTGGATAACTACCCCGTTGTCGCGCAGGCGCTTGAGCCAGGCACGCAGCAACGGTGCGGCTTTCATGTCGGTGGGGAACACCCGGCCTGAGGTGCCGACGAAGGTTTCGATGCCCAAACCATGAATCCACTGGCGCAATGCGTCCGCATCGAAGTCGCGTAGCAGGGCCTCGATTTCGCCCTGGCGTTCGGCATAGCGTGCCACGAACGCCGGGTAGGGCTCGGAATGAGTGATGTTCATGCCCCCGACACCCGCCAGCAGGAACTTGCGGCCCACTGAAGGCATGGCATCGAACACCTCGACCGCCAGGCCTGCCTTGGCCAGTGCTTCGGCCGCCATCAGGCCGGCGGGGCCGCCACCGATGACGACAGCGGGGGGAGGGGATGCGGGGGTCAGATCGGGCATGGTGGGCAGCAGGCTGTGGAAAAGAGGCGCATTCTACCGCAGCGCTGCCCTTGGAAGCACTGGTCAAAAAATAGCCAGTGTCATGCAGGCCTTGCCAGTAAAGGGCTACAGCGCCTTTCGCGCAGGTTATCCACAAGCGGTTCCACAGTCATTGTGAACAACCTATGACACGTGCCGCGCTGTGGTGAAGGATGCCGTGGCGTCTGGCCAAGGCTGTGCGGTCCTTGCTGTAGCCTCCGCCGATCACGCCCATCACCGGGATATCGCGGCCCAGGCAGTGGCGCAGCACGGCTTCGTCACGGGCGGCAACGCCTGCGTCGGTCAGCTGCAGGTAGCCCAGGGCATCGTCCTTGTGCACGTCGACACCGGCGTCATACAGCACCAGGTCGGGTTGATAAAGCGGCAGCAGGTAGTTGAGGGCGTCGTCCACCACCTTCAGGTAGGCAGTGTCGCCCATGCCTCGGGGGAGGGGGATGTCCCAGTCGCTTTGTGCCTTGCGGGCGGGGAAGTTCTGCTCGCAGTGCAGCGACACGGTAATGGCCTCGGGCGTGTCGTGCAGGATGCGCGCGGTGCCGTCACCCTGGTGCACATCGCAGTCGAAGATCAGCACCCGGTGTACCCGGCCTGCTTCCAGCAGGTAGCGGCTGATGACCGCCAGGTCGTTGAAAATGCAGAAGCCGGCGGGGTGGTCGTAATGGGCGTGGTGGGTGCCACCGGCGAGGTGGCAGGCGATGCCGTGCTGCAGCGCCATCTCGGCGGTCAGCAGTGAGCCACCGACAGCGCGCACGGTACGCCGGGCCAGGGCCTCGCTCCAGGGCAGGCCGAGGCGGCGCTGGTCCTCGCGCGACAGCTCGCCGTTCATGTAGCGCTCAATGTAGCTGTGGTCATGGGCCAGGGCGAGGATGTCGTTGGGGCAGATGTCCGGGCGCAGCAGGGCCTGGTCGGTGGTCAGCCCGCTGCCGACCAGGTGGTCGTGCAGCAGGCGGAACTTGTCCATCGGGAAGCGGTGTTCAGCGGGGAACTCCGGGCTGTAATCTTCGTGGTAGATCAGCGGCAACGGCATGGATGGGGTCGCAATCAGGGCCAGTGCTGATCTTGCCATGACGGGTGACTGCAATGGGAGTACCTGTTTCTTGCGCCGGTACCGCTCCCACAGAGATGGCGTTTATGTTTGAGGGCTATTTTTCTGTGCTGGCCAATACGCGTTGCCAGTCAGGTTCGTTCAGTCGCCCGAGGATACGTGCCTTGCCATTGCCATCCACCGATACGAACAGGGCGCTGGCATAGTTGCTTTGACGTTCGCCGCCAGCAACGTGCTGCTGGCGGGCAAAGTGGTCGATGCAGCCGTTGTGAGTCACCAGCACCAGGTTGTGGCCCGCGCGTTTGTGTGCAAGCGCTTCGTTGGCGAACTGGCTGTCGCAGCTTTCGAGCCAGTCCTCGCTGGCCACCGCCTGACCCAGTATGAAGTGCGCGGTTTGCCGGGTGCGCAGTTTAGGGCTGGTGAGCAAGTCGGCGCTGTTCAGGCCCAGCCGTTGCAGCCCTTGGCCAACGCGGGCAGCGGCCTGGCTACCGCTCAGGGTGATCCCCGTGGGGTCTTCCAGGCAGGGGCCGGGGGCGCTGTCGCAGCGTTCGGCGTGGCGGATCATCACCATCACCGCACCGTCGGCCCAGTCCTGCAGCAGGCCGCTGTCACTCAGTTGTTGCTCGTTGCCAAGGTCCACGATATGCGTCCTCGTCGCCAGCCAGGTGGTCAACGCCGCCACGACCATGCACAGGCCCAGGGCGGTTCCGACGGCTTTGCGAGTCAGGCGTCGCTTGCGCCGGGCATGAATGGCGGGGTGCCCCAGGGTGTTGCTCGATAGCATGCGTTGCTCCGTTGGCAGTACCGCGGCTGGCGCGGTGGTGGATGGCGGCATCCTGCCAAGCGGCCTGTCGGGGGCCAGTGAAGGGCGTGTGAAAATTGCATTTGGCGGCTGCCGGCTGGGTGAAACCCGCGCCCGCGCCTACGCTGTAAACTGCAAGGCGGTAAACCGGAGCAGGCCCGATGACCCCCATCCTCGAACTGGAAAGCGCACGGCTGGTGCTGCGCCAATGGCATGACGATGACTTGCGCGAGTTCGCCGCGCTGTGCGCCGACCCACAGGTAATGCGCTACTTTCCGGCGCCGCTGACGCGCGTTGAGGCGGCTGCGTTGATCGGCCGCGTGCGTGGGCATTTCAATGAGTACGGTTTTGGTTTGTGGGCCCTGGAGCGCAAGGACAGTGGCGCGTTCATCGGCATGACCGGGTTGCTCAATGTCAACTTCGACGCGCCTTTTGCCCCGGCGGTGGAGATCGGCTGGCGTCTGGCACGCCGTCACTGGGGCCTGGGCTTTGCCAGCGAAGCGGCGTGGACCTGCCTGCGTTGTGCCTTTGCCCAGTTGCGCCTGGAAGAGGTCGTGTCGTTCACCAGCGAATGCAACCTGCCGTCGCAGAAGGTGATGCAAGCCATCGGCATGCAGCAGGACCTGCAAGGCAGCTTCGAGCACCCCCGCCTGCCCATCGGCCACCCGCTGCGCCCGCATGTGCTGTACCGGATCGATCGCGCGCACTGGGAGCGCACCCTGCGCGCCTGAATGCACAGCCATGCCCGGTGCGAATGACAAACGCTGTATCATTTGCCTACTTGGAAGGCGCTTGCCCGTAACACGTTCAGCGCCTGTGAAATCGAGCGCCGCTCGGGCGGCGCATCGCGAGCTAGGCTCGCTCCTACGGAGAACCGCCGATGAGTCATGTGTTGGACGACCTGGTCGACCTGTTGAGCCTCGAATCCATCGAGGAGAACCTGTTCCGTGGACGTAGCCAGGACCTTGGCTTCCGCCAGCTTTACGGTGGCCAAGTGCTGGGCCAGTCGTTGTCGGCTGCCAGTCAGACGGTCGAGGACGCGCGCCATGTGCATTCGTTGCACGGCTACTTCCTGCGCCCGGGCGATGCCAGCCTTCCAGTGGTGTACTCGGTAGACCGCGTGCGCGATGGCGGCAGCTTCAGTACACGGCGTGTGACGGCGATCCAGAAGGGCCAGACCATCTTCACCTGCAGTGCGTCGTTCCAGTACGACGAGGAAGGCTTCGAGCACCAGGCGCAGATGCCTGACGTGGTCGGCCCGGAAAACCTGCCTACCGAAGTCGAACTGGCCCGTGCCATGGCCGACCAGTTGCCCGAGCGCATCCGCGACAAGGTGCTGTGCGCCAAGCCGATCGAGATCCGCCCGGTCACCGAGCGCGACCCGTTCAACCCCAAGCCGGGCGACCCGGTGAAATACGCCTGGTTCCGCGCCGACGGCAACCTGCCTGACGTGCCTGCCCTGCACAAGTACATGCTGGCCTACGCCTCGGACTTCGGCCTGCTGACCACGGCGTTGCTGCCCCATGGCAAATCGGTGTGGCAGCGCGACATGCAGATCGCCAGCCTCGACCATTCGCTGTGGTTTCACGGCAACCTGCGCGCCGACCAGTGGCTCCTGTACGCCACCGATAGCCCCTGGGCCGGCAATTCCCGTGGTTTCTGCCGCGGCAGCATTTTCAACCAGGCCGGGCAACTGGTGGCATCGTCGAGCCAGGAAGGCCTGATTCGCCATCGCAAGGACTGGGCATGAGCCTGGGCGAGGTGCGCAACTGGGTGTTCGACATGGACGGCACCCTGACCGTGGCCGTGCACGACTTCGCCGCCATTCGGGTGGCGCTGGACATCCCGGCCGAACACGACATCCTCACCCACCTGGCGGCCTTGCCGGCAGAGGAAGCGGCGGCCAAGCATGCCTGGTTGCTGGAGCACGAAAGGGACCTGGCAACGGCCTCCACGGCGGCCACCGGGGCGGTGGAACTGGTGCGCGAGTTGGCCGGGCGCGGGTGCCGGCTGGGTATTCTGACCCGCAATGCGCGTGAGCTGGCGCATGTAACGCTGGAGGCCATCGGCCTGGCGGACTGCTTCCCGGTGGAACACATTCTCGGGCGTGACGAGGCTGCGCCCAAGCCGAGCCCGGATGGGCTGCTGAAGATTGCCAGCGCCTGGGGCGTGACGCCGAGCGAACTGGTGATGGTGGGGGATTACCGCTTTGACCTGGACTGCGGGCGGGCGGCGGGGGCGCGCACGGTGCTGGTGAACCTGCCGGACAACCCCTGGCCAGAGCTGGTGGATTGGCATGCAGCGGATTGCCGGGCGCTGAAGGTGATGCTGGGCTGACGCTTGTGTTGGCAATGCGGGCCTCTTCGCGGGCATGCCCGCTCCCACAGGTATTGCGCAAGTCTCGGGTCCTTTGGTGCCCCTGTGGGAGAGCTGGTGGATTGGCATGCGGCGGATTGCCGAGCGTTGAAGGTGATGCTGGGCTGACGCTTGTGTTGGCAATGCGGGCCTCTTCGCGGGCATGCCCGCTCCCACAGGTATTTGCGCAAGTCTCGGGTCCTGTAGTGCCCTGTGGGAGCGGGCGTGCCCGCGAAAGGGCCGGATCTGTCTATGCTGAACCCCATTCTTTGCTCTGATACGGAGACCCACCCATGAGCAGCAAAGCCATCTACGTACAACCCGGCGGCGGCTACGACAAGGTCGAGGTCGGCACCTGCGAGGCCCAGGCCCCCCAGGCCGGCGAGATTACCGTGCGCCTGCACGCCAGTTCCCTCAACTACCACGATTTTGCCGTGGTCAGCGGCATGTGGGGCCCAAGCGAGCGACGCATCCCCATGGCCGATGGCGCCGGCGAGGTGGTTGCGGTTGGGGCTGGCGTCACTGAGTTCCAGGTCGGCGACAATGTGGTCAGCACCTTCTTCCCCGACTGGCTCGATGGCCAGGCCAATGTCGAGGGCTTTGCCCGGGTGCCCGGCGACGGCATCGATGGCTACGCCCGTGAACAGGTGACTGCCCGCGCCACCGCCTTCACCCTGGCACCCCAGGGTTTCAGCCATGCCGAGGCTGCCACCCTGACCACCGCCGGCCTTACCGCCTGGCGCGCGCTGATGAGCGATGATCACCTCAAGCCCGGCGACACGGTGCTGGTGCAGGGTACTGGCGGTGTTTCGATTTTCGCCCTGCAGTTCGCCAAGCTGGCGGGTGCGACCGTGATCGCCACCTCGTCCAGCGATGCCAAGCTGGAGCGCCTGAAGGCCCTGGGTGCCGACCACCTGATCAACTACAAGAGCACCCCGGCCTGGGGTGAGAAGGTGCGCGAGCTGACTGGCAACCGCGGTGTCGATCATGTGATTGAAGTGGGCGGCCCGGCCACGCTGGAGCAGTCGATGATTGCCGCGCGCATTGGCGGGCATGTTTCACTGATCGGCATCCTTACCGGGGTGGCCGGGCAGTTGCCGCTGGTGCAGGCGCTGGTGCGGCAGATTCGGCTGCAAGGGGTGCTGGTTGGCAGCCGAGCGCAGCAGCAGGCGATGGTGCGGGCGATCGATGCCAACGGCCTGCGGCCGGTGGTGGACAAGCATTTCGAACTGGAGCAGATCGTCGAGGCGTTCCGTTACCAGGAGAGCAACCGGCATTTCGGCAAGATCTGCCTGACTTGGTGAAGTGAGGGCAGGGTAGCTGGATGTAACGGCCACCCTGTACGCCAATATACTCGTGTTGCACTGCCTGACAGTCAGTCCGGCAATAGCCGGTCGCGGCTGTTGGACAGGTGCAGGCATATCGCCGCCCGTGCCGCATCCGGGTCTTGTCGGCGGATGGCATTGAGGATTGCCTCATGCTCCAGGTTGGCCAGGTACGCTTGCCGCGCCAGCTTGGCCCCCGCGCGCTCGGCCAGGGCCATGCGGTTGCGCGGTATCAGGCCGTTACCCAGTTGCAGCAGCATCTCGGTGAAATACAGATTGCCGGTGGCCTCGGCAATCAGCAGGTGAAAGCGCCGGTCGGCTTCGATGCAGCTGTCGCCGGCAGCGGCCAGGTCCTGATAGTCATCCAGCGCCTGGCGCATGCGCGCCAGTTGCCCCTCGTCACGACGCAGTGCGGCCAGCGCGGCAGCCTGGCCCTCAAGGCCAATACGCAGTTCCAGCAGATCGCGCACATTCGCCGCGCTCTCCGCCGCAACGCGCAGGCCGGCCTGGGCCTGGCGCTCCATCACGAACGTACCGATCCCGTGGCGCGGCTCCACCAGCCCAGAGGCCTGCAGCTTCGACAAGGCTTCGCGAACCACCGTGCGGCTGACCCCGTGCTCGCGCACCAAGGTGTTTTCCGAAGGCAGTTTGTCGCCTGGTTTGAAGGTGCCCAGCAGAATCTGCTGGGTCAGGCTGGAAACCAGGTCATGGGCACGGCTATGGCCGCGCTTGCGCGCGTGTTCGGGTTCCATATGTGATCCGCTTCTTGATTTGCTTGTACGACAAGTTAATCGATAGAAAAATTTTTAACCGATTTTTCGCGCATCCAATTCAGCATGTAATTGATCTGTTTTTGCACGTTCGGATCAAATTAGCATTGTGACAGCTTGTATTTTGCTATTTTGCCGACGTTAATGATCTTGTCGTACAACTTCGCTGCGAATAAGCTCCTCCCCACTGCCATGTCAGACAACCCGACCCGCACAAAAACAATTAGTGGGAGATCCGCAAGTGAACGACACCCTCGCTCCGTCTGCCCGGCATGAAGGCTACGCGTTGGCCAGTGCCGTGGCCAAGGTCAAGCGCCACGTCCTGCCGCTGTTCGTCATCATGTTCATCGTCAACTACCTCGACCGCGTCAACATTGGCTTCGTCCGCCCGCACCTGGAAAGCGACCTGGGCATCAGCGCTGCGGCCTTTGGCTTTGGTGCCGGGCTGTTCTTCATCGGTTACGCGCTGTTCGAAGTACCTTCGAACATGCTGCTGCAAAAGGTCGGTGCCCGGCTGTGGCTGACCCGTATCATGTTCACCTGGGGGCTGGTGGCCACGGCCATGGCCTTCGTGCAGAACGAAACCCAGTTCTACGTGCTGCGTTTTCTGCTCGGTGTTGCCGAAGCAGGCTTCTTTCCGGGAGTGATCTACTACTTCACCCGCTGGCTGCCGGCGGCAGAGCGCGGCAAGGCGATTGCCATCTTCCTCAGTGGCTCGGCGCTGGCTTCGTTGATTTCCGGGCCGCTGGCCGGGGCGTTGATGCAGATCCAGGGCCTGGGCCTGCATGGCTGGCAGTGGATGCTGTTCATTGAAGGCATGGCCTCGGTGGCGCTGTGCTTCTTTGTGTTCTTCTGGCTCGACTCGAAGCCGCAGGACGCCAAGTGGCTGAGCAAGGCCGAGCAGGACGCGCTGGTCGCCACCATCGACCGCGAGCAGCAAGCGCGTGAGGCCATCGGTGCGGTCAGGCCGTCGGCCTGGAGCCTGCTCAAGGACCGCCAGATCGTGCTGTTCTGCCTGATCTACTTCTGTATCCAGCTGACCATCTACGCTGCGACCTTCTGGCTGCCTAGCATCATCAAGCGTATGGGCGACCTCAGTGACATGCAGGTCGGCTTCTTCAACTCGATCCCTTGGTTGATCTCGATCCTGGCCATGTACGCCTTCGCCGCCGGTTCCGCTCGCTGGAAGTTCCAGCAGGCCTGGGTGGCGGGCGCCCTGCTGGTCGCTGCCACGGGCATGTTCATGTCCACCACGGGTGGGCCGGTGTTCGCCTTCGTCGCCGTGTGCTTCGCCGCGATCGGCTTCAAGTCAGCGTCTTCACTGTTCTGGCCAATCCCCCAGGGCTACCTGGACGCCCGCATCGCTGCGGCGGTGATTGCCCTGATCAACTCGGTCGGCAACCTCGGCGGTTTCGTTGCCCCCACCACCTTCGGCTTGCTGGAGCAGCAGACTGGCTCGATCCAGGGCGGGCTGTACGGCCTGGCGGTGACCTCGGTGCTGGCGGCGATTGCCATCTTCTTCGTACGCATTCGCCCCAAGGGCGTCCCTTCCGATGACCTCAAGGCCCCTTCGGCCCTGGGCCAGACCCACTGATGACTGCGAGACAACCCTCATGAATATGCAGACCCTTCACACCAGTACCCCGGTGGTCACCGACCTGCGCGTGGTCCCCGTGGCCGGCCATGACAGCATGCTGCTCAACCTCAGTGGCGCCCATGGCCCGTACTTCACCCGCAATGTCGTGGTGCTGCGCGACAGCGCCGGCAATACCGGCCTGGGCGAAGTGCCCGGCGGCGAGAAGATTCGCCAGACCCTGCAGGACGCCCGCAGCCTGGTGGTCGGCCAGCCGATCGGCCATTACCAGCGTGTGCTCAATGCCATGCGCCAGACCTTCGCCAACCGCGACTCGGCGGGCCGCGGCCTGCAGACCTTCGACCTGCGCATTACCGTACATGCGGTAACGGCCATCGAGTCGGCGTTGCTCGACCTGCTCGGCCAGCACCTGAACGTGCCGATGGCGGCGCTGCTGGGCGAGGGCCAGCAACGCGATGCGGTGAAGATGCTCGGCTATCTGTTCTACATCGGCGACCGTCAGCAGACCGACCTGGCCTACCGCAACGAAGCCGACAGCGATGATGACTGGTTCCGCCTGCGCCATGAAAAGGCCCTGACCCCGGAAGCAGTGGTGCGGCTGGCCGAGGCCGCCAAGGCGCGCTATGGCTTCAGCGACTTCAAGCTCAAGGGCGGCGTGCTGCGCGGTGAAGAAGAGATGGAGGCTGTGACAGCACTGGCCGAACGCTTCCCCGAAGCGCGCATTACGCTCGACCCCAATGGCGCGTGGTCGCTGAAGGAGGCCATCGCCCTGTGCCGTGACAAGCACGATGTGCTGGCCTACGCCGAAGACCCGTGCGGCGCCGAAAACGGTTACTCGGGCCGCGAGGTGATGGCCGAGTTCCGCCGCGCCACCGGCCTGCCCACCGCGACCAACATGATTGCCACCGACTGGCGGCAGATGGGCCATGCCATTCAGTTGCAGTCGGTGGACATTCCGCTGGCCGACCCGCACTTCTGGACCTTGCAGGGTTCGGTACGGGTGGCGCAGATGTGCAACGACTGGGGGCTGACCTGGGGTTCTCATTCCAATAACCACTTCGACATTTCGCTGGCGATGTTCACCCAGGTGGCGGCTGCGGCGCCGGGTGAAATCACGGCGATCGACACCCACTGGATCTGGCAGGATGGCCAGCGCCTGACCCGTGAGCCGCTGCGCATTGTCGACGGGCATGTGCGAGTGCCGGCACGGCCGGGTTTGGGCATGGAACTGGATGAAGACCAGCTGGCCAAGGCCCATGAGTGCTACCGCAACATGGGGCTGGGTGCGCGCGATGACAGCGTGGCGATGCAGTTCCTGATCCCGGGTTGGAGCTTCGATAACAAACGGCCCTGCCTGGTGCGTTGAGGCTGCTGGCCTCTTCGCGGGCAAGCCCGCTCCTACATCAACCGGTGGTGTCGCTACGCACCCTTGTAGGAGCGGGTTCACCTGCGAATAGGCCAGACCTGCCGGCCAATCCCCCCAGTCATTCACCGCCGCCACCGCATCCACCAATCGGTACCGTCGCCACCTACCCTTGTAGGAGCGGGTTCACCCGCGAATAGGCCGGACCTGCCGGCCAATCCCCCCCAGTCATTCACCACCGCCACCGCATCCACCAATCGGTACCGTCGCCACGCACCATCGTAGGAGCGGGTTCACCCGCGAAAGGGCTGGCACAGGCAACACACATTCAAATGAAAAACAAAAGCTCCATTTGGGCCTGTGGCGCGATCGGATATGCCATTCGCGACATCTGGCGTTGATGGAAATGCCCTGTCGTGATCGAACAGTTCCGTGGCGTTCTCGTGTAATTCCCCACAGCCATGCGGGGATTAAATGAACCCCGAACCGCACTGACACCTTGCTCTGTGACGCGTGCCAAATATCAACAACAGCGCGCGAACAACGTGTCGACTTATTGATTTCAAAGGAGATATTTTTCGCCTACGCCTGCCCGTCCTTCCTTGTGTCAGCAAAAAGAGAACAACATCAATGAACACCGTGGGATCTGATGGCAACCTTGCACAAGGTTTCAAGCCACGTCACGTAACGATGCTGTCCATCGCCGGCATCATCGGCGCCGGACTTTTCGTAGGCTCTGGCCACGCCATCGCGGCAGCCGGGCCAGCAACCATAATTTCCTATTTCGTGGCCGGGACCTTGGTGGTACTGGTCATGCGCATGCTCGGCGAAATGGCCGTGGCACACCCCGACACCGGATCGTTTTCCACCTATGCCGACCAGGCCATTGGCCGCTGGGCCGGCTATACCATCGGCTGGTTGTACTGGTGGTTCTGGGTACTGGTCATTCCTATCGAAGCATTGGCCGCCGGGCATGTGCTGAACGCCTGGTTCCCGCAGGTGGACAGCTGGATCTTCGCCCTGGCTTCGGTGTTGCTGCTGGCCGGTACCAACCTGTTCAGCGTGGCCAAGTACGGCGAGTTCGAGTTCTGGTTCGCCATCCTCAAGGTCACCGCCATCCTGGGCTTCATCGGCCTGGGCTTCGCCGCGCTGATGGGCTGGCTACCCAACCGCGAGGTCAGTGGGCTGAGCGGGCTGATGGCCGAGTACGGCGGCTTTGCACCGAAAGGCTGGTCGGCAGTGGTGGGTGCGTTCATCACCGTGATGTTCAGCTTCATCGGTACCGAGGCAGTGACCATTGCCGCATCCGAGTCCAGCGACCCGTCGCGCAACATCGCCAAGGCCACCCGCTCGGTGATCTGGCGTATCAGCACCTTCTACATCCTGTCGATCTTCGTGATCATTTCGGTGGTGCCGTGGAACGACCCGCAACTGGCAGTGGTAGGTTCGTACCAGCGTGCGCTGGAAATCATGAACATCCCCAACGCGGCATTCATGGTCGACCTGGTGGTTCTGGTAGCCGTTACCAGCTGCATGAACTCGTCGATCTACATCGCTTCGCGGATGATGTTTTCGCTGGCCAAGCGCGGTGACGCCCCGGCCTTCCTCAACAAGACCTCCAAGGTCGGTGTACCGCGTGCTGCAGTATTCGGCAGCACCCTGATCGGTGCGGCCATCGCGGTCCTCAACTACTTCGCACCGAAGGGTGTGTTCGAGTTCCTGCTGGCCAGCTCCGGCGCCATCGCCCTGTTGGTGTACATGGTTATCGCCATCTCGCAGCTGCGCATGCGCCGCCGACTGGAGCGCGAGAACACCGAACTGAAGTTCCGCATGTGGCTGTTCCCGTACCTGACCTGGGCGGTGATCATCTTCATTGCCGGGGCGCTGGCGGTGATGATGTACACGCCTGAGCATCGGGCGGAAGTGAGCTCGACATTGGGCCTGGCGATCGTGATTTCCTTCCTGGGGATCGTGACGTCGAGGGGCCATGCGCAACCGGTGGCAGCGCGATCGATGGGGTGATTCAGTTCACCTGGCTGTAAGGCAAAGGGCACCCGAGGATGGGTGCCCTTTTTTTTGGGCGTGAAATAGCAGCGGCGCTGAAGGGTGTTTGTCGCAAGTTTTTTATCGTCCATGAGATCGAGCGCCGCCCCGGCGGCGTTCGATTTGCAGGGCACCCAAACATATGAAGAATGCTGGCAGTTTGATATCAAAAAGCCGTTATCGCGGAATATTGTGTATTTGTTGGAAAATCACGTTTTAGCCATGCTGGGTCGTTACCCTGGCGTTGGGCTTATGCGCCTCGGTCGGATTTTATCCGCCGGTTCTGCGGTTGCGCTGCGCAACATGCCAAGCGGCAGAACGCGCTTCTGATGTGCCGCTTCCCTTGATTTAAAAGGGTTTTTAATCCGAGGTGTGTGGGTGTAGGCCCTCGGTGAAGGTCAGGGAGGAAGGCTAGAGCAAGTTCTAGGAGCGTTATGGCGGAAGTGTTGCAACTCCCCGCCACCAACCTGGAAGTATGGCCCTCTAAAGCCCCTGTAAGCCACGAAATTCGTGGGTTATACAGTTTCTCAAAGGCTTTTCAAAGCAGGCTGGTTTGGCCTCTGCTCATGACTGAATGGTCAGGTTTATAGCATCATAATAATCTGAAGGCATTCATTTTTTAAAACCTGCAGTACTCATTTGCTCAGTCGAATCTGGTGGCTGGGCGCTCAATCTCAACATTCTGATTTTATTAGCATTTATTGGATAAAAGCCCTGTTTTCGGCAGGGTTTTGTTTGGCTGCGCGCTCGCGTGATCTGGCCTATTTAGCGTCAAAGGCTCGGGTGCTGGCGTGTCAAAATGCGTCGCGGATTGCAGGTATTATCTCAATCTGTCAAAATTTCGCTGTTGCAGCTTTCTAAGTTTTGGATGAAAATGCCGCCGCATGGAGCGAGATATGGATGAGCTGGGGTCTATCACTACGTCATGGGGCAGCGGTGCAGGGCAGGACGTGGATGTTCGCGCGCTGCGACGCTACAACCGCTTGCTTGGCGTGTTGCTGAATGTTGGCGAGTGGGCGTGCATAGGCCTGCTGCCGTTTGTTGCGGTTGCTGCCATCTGGCTGGTGACTCAAACCAACTTTGAAAATGTCGTGTTCTATGACGGAACCGACTCGATTTGCATCTACGACGGAACGACAGGGGAAATCCGCAATGTCGAGTAAGGAAACCCAACACGGAACCCCTGGTGGCGAAGCGCAGGAGACTCGGCGGGGCACGGACGAAGAGAAGCTGCTGGAGCTGGCGCTGGATGAAACGCCGGGTGAAGCAGCGGCCACCGTGCGTGAAGTCAAGCGCCTGCAGCTGGAATGCCTCGATCTCAAGCGCCGCAACAAGCGCGTATGGGGCCAACTGTTGGCGCTGACTTGCGTATTTGGCGTCACCATCGCTGCGGTGGTGTTCTGGTACCCGAAGTACCGCTGGATCCCGACCACTGACAATCACGCGATCTGTGAAGTCTCGACCGAGAGCAATCCGCGCGTAACCCCGGCCACCCTTGCCGAGTATGCCAAGGATGCCGTGGTCAATTCGTACTCCTACGACTATGTGAACTACCGCTCCAACCTCAATTCTGCGGGCGCCCGCTGGTACACCGACGAGGGGCGCAAGGCTTTCCTGAAGACCCTGGACGATTCCGGCAACCTGGAGCGCGTGCTCAAGGGGCGGATGATCCTGCGCGCCATGGCCACCCAGGTTGCCCAGGTCGAAGAGGCTGGTGTGCTGGCCAGCGGGCAGAACTACTGGCTGGTGCAGGTACCGATTGCCATCGAATTCTATGTCGGCGGTGACCAGCAGGCGCGCTCGCGCCAGGACTTCCTCGCCGCCGTGACCATCGTCCAGATCCCCGCCTCGGCCACCAACATCAAAGGCATTGCCGTCGATTCTGTTCAGCTGTCGCCGTACACCTCAAGGAAGTGACCATGAAGAAGCATCTGATCGCATCGTTGCTTGCGAGCGCTATCGCTTTGCCTGCATTTGCCAACGAGGCGCCAACTGCGCCCGCTGCCGAGGGTGGCGCAGGGCAGGTTGACGCGGCGCAAGGAAGCGAGGCTCCGCCCCAGCCGCCGATGAATGGCCTGGGCCGGCAGGTATCCAGCGCTGCTCAAGTGGTCTATCCGCGCCCGGAGGATGTCATCAGTGACACGGTCAACGACGTGCAGGACTCGCAGCTGACATCGTCGCAAGTCGAGTTGATCAAGCAGCTGTGGCTGGAGCGGGAAAAGCAGAAGGCCACCGCCTATGTCAGCCCGGCCAAGCCGGTGACCCGCACGTTGGCACTCAACCTCGACCCGGGGGTATCGCCCCCCATCGTTCGCCTGAGCAAGGGCCAGCAGTCATCGATCGTGTTCTCCGACTATGCCGGGCAGCCGTGGATGATCCAGAACGTGTCGATCAACCGCGAGCTGTTCAGCGACGGTCGCGAGCGAGGTGGGCAGAACGGTCAGAACGGTACTGCCGCACCGACCAACATCCTCACCCTGGACCCCGCCACAGCGGCGGCCTACGGCAACGTCACCGTCACCCTGCGCGGCCTGGCCACGCCGATCATCCTGATCCTGGCCGCCGGCCAGGAAGAAGTGGACATGCGTGTTGATGCCAAGGTGCCGGGGCGCAACCCGGATGCGACAGCGAGTGTGGCGATGTTGCGGATGCCGTCGATCGACGATGCGCTGACCTACTTCCTGGATGGTGTGCCGCCGAAAGATGCCAACCGCCTGAAGGTGACCGGGCTGGAGGGCGTCGAGGCCTGGAGCTATGGCCCGAACATGTACGTGAAAGCCAAGGCTGATGCGCAATATCCGGCCTACACCAACGCAGCGCGAAGCACCACCGGTGTGGCGGTGTATCGCTATGCGGGCCTGCAGAACAGCGTCACGTTCACGACTGGCGGGCAAGCCGTAACCGTCTTCATCGAGCAAGGGAATCTGCAATGAGTGATAACAACATGCCGCCGAACGACTCGGGCTTCGATGAAGAGGACGAGCACCTGGTAGCCGACCGCGACGGGCCGGCTGGCCCGCAGGTGAAGAAGGCGCGCAAGTCCGATGAGATGCAGCGCAACTTGCAGGCGGTGTTCGGTTCCGGTGTCGGCAAGGTCTCGCTGATTGCTGCCGGGTTGGTCGTGCTGGCGCTGGGCGCCCTGGCCTACAACGGCATGTCTTCGAAGGATGCGCCTGCGGGCAAGGCGTCCACGGTGGACGTGCCGAATGCGCCGCAACCTGAAGTGTCGATCGACCCTATTACCAAGGCCGAAGCAGAGCGCCGTGCGCAGCGCAGCATGTTGGAGGCCGAACAGGCTGCCGAGCGTGGGATGTCCTATCAGCCTGGCTTCGATCCGAACATCGTGCAGTCCACCGGGCGGGATCTGGCTCGTGGCCAGGGCGCGCAGTTCAACGTGCCTGGGCAGCCTTACAATGACGGCAATCAGCGTTCGCCCGAGATTTACATTGGGGCGGGTATGCCGCCTCGTGACTCAGCCCAGGTTTCACAGCGGCCTGGTGTGGCCAGCGCCCAGTACCAGGAGCAGGAGCGCCGGCGTCTGGAGGAGGAGCTGAAAAAGGCCGAGGAGCAGCGCGACCAGTACGTCAGCGAGCTGAAAAGCGAAACGCTGAAGTCGATCAAGCAACTGATGGGCGAGTCTGAAAGTGCCAAGGGCTTCGCTGAGAGAAGCAGCTTCAGCACCGTCAGCTACTACCCGACCGAGCGCGCTGGCGGCAGTGTCACAGGCCCCGCAGTACGGGCTGCCAAGGACAAGGACCCCAATGCCATCGAGGCCGTGGGTGACACCGACCGGGCGATGCTGATCAAGACCGGTACCATCATGTACGCCACGCTCGATGCCGAGGTCAACACCGATGATGGTGGTGACGTGCTGGCGACCATTCGAGGCGGCAAGTGGAACGGTTCCAAGCTGATCGGCAAGATCGAGCAGGCGCCCGACAACATTCGCGTGAAGTTCACCATTCTTGCGCCACCGGTCAACGACCCTCGTCCGACCATGCGCATCAGCGCTGTGGCATTGCGCGAGGATGATGCCAAGCAGGGCATTGCCGAGACCAAGGACCACCACACCATGGAGCGCTATTTCGCCCTGGGTGCCGCCTCGCTGTTGTCCGGCTACGGTCGGGCTTACCAGCAGACAGCGGGTACCACTGTCATCAGCCCGAGTGGCGTTGTGGCACAGACCACTACCGAGCCCTCGACCAAGCAGGTGATTGGCTCGTCGGTCGGTGAAATGGGCACCGCCATCGCCGGCGAAGTGCGCCGCGGCTTCAACCGCCCGGCCACCTACGCAACGCCTGCGAACAAAGGCTTTGGCCTGTTCTTCCTGCAAGACGTTCACGATCAATCTCGATAAGGAGTTCGACATGAAGAACTGGTCGTTCGGAAAACTCATTGGCGTTTTTGCCGGCAGCTTCCTGGCGCTCATTGTGCTCGCCGTGGTCGTGATCAAGGCGACCTCGTCGCCAGCGGCCAAGGCCAGGCGCATCCCGCAGTCCCAGGCACAATTGGCGCAACAGCCACGCATGGATGTGCTGAGCATCGAGCTGGCCAAGTCCCGGGAGCAGGCGCAGGCGGCGCTGCAGGCCCAGGAAAACAGCGAAAAACAGCTGAAGATCGTGCGCGAGGAATCGCAGCGCAATACTCAACTGCTGTTGAGCCAGATAAAGGCCCTGGATAACAACCTGTCCGGCCTGCAGCAGCGCATGCAGTTCTACGAAGACAGCCGTCAGCGCGTGGAGGTGATCAAGCCACCGCGTCGGGAGGCGGCGCCCGTTGTCTCGCAAGGATACACCAGGCGCGCTCACCCGATCCCGCAGTCCTCGGGCTACAAGGTGCAGGCGGTGGTCGGGCACCGGGCCTGGGTGAAAAATGGCGATAGCGAAGACAGCGTCAAGGCCGGCGATCCGTTGCCACCGGTGCAGCGCGAATTGAAAGTGCTTGCCGTCGATCGCGACAGCGGCATCGTGGTTACTTCACCCGCTCTTTAAAACAGGTACGTTGTCATGGCGGCCGGATTTGCCGATCTAGTAGATGTAATGGTCAATATCGGGAAGGTCATCCCGACAGCGATCATGATGTGCCAGGGTATTGCCGTGCTTATCGGCCTCTATCTGACCGGTGCGGCGTTGATCGAGTTGTGGGGCGTGACCCATGACAACGCATTGAAATATGTGGCCGGAAGACAGCGTTTTTCTGTCGGCTCTGCCTGTGTGCAATTGGTGATCGGCTCTATCTTGCTGGCGATCGGTACGCTGGAGTGGATGGGCATCATGTCGCGAACCCTGACCGGGGATTATGCCAATTCGCGCATGTTGTCCTATTCCTCGACCGGGACGACTTTGCAAGAGCAGGCACAACTGGCAACCCTGGCCCTGCTGGGCATCATGCAGGTTGTCGGCTTTATCGCCATGGTGAAAGGTTGGTTGACGGTAAACGGTTATTACAACAATCAAACTCAAGCCGGCCTCGGCACCGCCAGCGGCTGGATCATCGGCGGCGTCCTGGCATGGAACTTCAAATGGTTCAGCGATGTACTCAACAACACAATCGGATTCAATCTGGTTGGCCTCTTCACGCCGTGGTCGTAACGGCTTTTCGAAACATGAAATATAAGGAGCGTCACTTATGAAAGCACTCAAAACTCTGAAAGCTGCATACGATTCGGCCAAGGTTCGTGCAACTACCGCTGTTATCGGGGCCCTGGCGGCACCGTCGGCTTTTGCCATCGACAAAACCGACCTGACCCAGGACAAGTCGGGTGGCAAGACGGCCAGTGATGTCATGAGCAACATCGACGACACTGCTCAGGGCGGCGCCACGCTGCTGATCTCGTTGGTGTCGGTTGGTGGTTTCGTAGTTGTTGCCATCTCCCTGTACACCCTCTGGAAAGCCTCCAAGGATGAGCGTGAGAAGCCGATGTCGGCAATTGTCGGCCTGTTCATCGGCGGCCTGATGGCGGGTGTCGGTACTGTGATGTGGATCATGCGCAACACTTTGGTCAACTAACGCTGCACGCCGCTGAACCTATTGCGGGGCGTCATGCCCCGCACCTCAAGAACAGTTTCGGGAATATTCGGACGTGAGCGAAACAAACGCTTCTGAACGCGGGGCAAACACTGTGCCCACGTTGTCGAGTGGCTATCTCAGTCGAACTGCCAATCAGCCGGTATTTGGCGTGCGTCGGCCGCTGTGGCGCTCGGACGATGACCAGCGCAAACTGTTCAGCGATGAAAACAGCAAACTTCGCACTTCGGTGTGGCAGCGCGACAATTACACCTGCCGCTTTTGCGGGTTCAAGTCTGCAAAGTTTCAGGAACTTCATGCACTGGACGGCAATGCCGACAACTGCACCAAGGAAAACCTGATCACCGCCTGTAACCTGTGTCGTCAGGTTCATCATCTTGGCGCCTGCGCCATGAATGACACCGGCTTTTTCGTCGCCGTGCAGGAACTGACGCAAACCGAGATCAATAACATTGCCCGCTGTATCTACGTTAATGAGTTGCTCGATGACGTGGCGGCCAATGAAAAGCTGGCCAGCCTGCTGGCGGCTTTCAAGTTTCGTGGTAATGACACGCTGAAAGAAATATTCGGTGGCGAAGTCATCACCGTGCTTGGCGTGGCGGAAACCCTCGCGAGCAAGCAACTTGTCAGCGATGAAGAATTTAGCAAGCGCGCTGAATGGTTGGCGCCGTTACGGCTGTTCCCAACCAAAAGCGCGTTCAAAGATGGACAGCTCGAATACTACGCGGCCAATAACCGTGCGGTGTTTTTGCCAGCTAACTGGTCGGCATTGACCGGCCAGTTACTGAAGAATTTTGCTTGATGCAGCCGCTCGTACTGCTGCTCAGTCTCGCCGTTGAGAGCGTTGGCAAGGGAGAACAAGGAAATGTTTAACAAACTCGAGGCGGTGATCCTGACGGTGCTGAGCCAGCTCAAGGCAGACGTGCAGGACTATTGCGACCTGGAAACGGTCGATGGCGGGCAGGCCATCGTCGCAAACGACGGTTCGCTGGCTTCCATCGTGCGCTTCAACGGCACCAAGAGCGTGCTTGGGCGCGAACAGTTCGAACGCCTGGTCAGCCTGCTGGAAGCGTCGCTCTCGGTGTACTTCAAGGTACGCGGCCACCACCTGCAGATTGTCTTCAGCCGCGACCTGGATGCGACCGCGCCGCTGGAGCAGAACGCCTTGCAGCAGGCAGCAACCGCCGAGCGGCTGAACCTCAACGTGCGGCACCTGATCAACGAAGGTGTCAGCAAGTACGCTCAGTATGTGTATGACGAAGAATGCTACCTGGTGTTCTGGTCGCGGCCCGCGCTGCTCGACCAGACCGAAAGGTCGATGGCGCGCGAGGCGCTGAACGAGTTCAGGAAGGAATCGGAGTGGCCGGCCACCGCCGAAGCGCAGAACCTGCTGCGGCCTATTTCCTACCTCAAGGACCGCCACCTTTCCTTTGTCACCAAGATTTCCGAAGACCTGACGTCCCCTGAGTTCGGTTGCTCGGCGGATGTGCTCGACGTCAGTGAAGCGATCCGCGCCATCCGTGCGAAGGTAAACCCCGACATCACGCCGCGTACCTGGAAGCCCTATATTCCAGGTAGCGCCATTCCCATGCGCTGGAAGACCAGCAAGCGCAATGGCGACATGTCGGAGTTCATGTACCCCACGCTGCCCAGCCAAATCATGGTCACTTCGGCTGAAATCGGCAGTGGCGAGCGCACCAGTCTGCTGCCGGATCCTACCAGTGTGCGGGTTGGCTCGCGCGTGTATGCGCCGTTGTTGATGTCGATTCCACCGGCAGAGCCGCAATACTTCAACACCCTGTTCAACAGCCTCAACCGCGCGGAAACGCAAGAGAACGGTGTGTCGCGCGCTTTGCCGTATTCGGTGTCGATCATGCTGTCCTCCGACGGCATGAGTGTGCTGGCCTGGAAGAGCCTGTTCGCCCAGCTGCTGTCGGTCACCTCCGAGCAGAACCGCAACATCAACCTCGCCACCAAGGAACTGCGCGAGCGCGTGCGTGACGGTGAATGCATGGTCAAGCTGCAAGTGGCCGCGATGACCTGGGCCAGCCCGGACGAAAAGGGCGTGAAGGAACTGGCGCTTCGCAAGTCGAAGCTTTGGCGCACCCTGGAAGCCTGGGGCCAGCCCGTGTTCATCGAACGTACCGGTAACCCGATGCAGGCGTTTCAGTCCAACTGTCTGGCCCTGACCACCAAGCACCTGGGCGACCCGGCCGCTGCGCCGCTGGGCGATGCCGTGGCCATGCTGCCGCTGACCCGGCCAGCTTCGCCGTTCCAGGAAGGGTCGACCATCTACCGCAGCCTGGATGGCAAGATCCTCAAGTACCAGCGTTTTTCCTCGCAGCAGACCACCTGGATCACCCTGATTGCAGGCAAGCCAGGCTCGGGCAAGTCGGTGTTGATGAACAACAACCACTTCGAATCGTGCCTGATGCCGGGCCTGACCGGGTTGCCCTACATCGGCATCACCGACATCGGTATTTCTTCGTCCGGTTTCTGCGACCTGGTGCGCGACAACCTGCCACCACGGCTGCATCACCTGGTGGTGTACAAACGTTTGCAGAACGCTCGCAAGGACTGCATCAACCCACTGGACACTCCGCTTGGCCAGCGTTACCCGCTGCCGAAGGACCGCGAGTTCAACAAGAACTTTCTCACTATCCTGGTGACGCCGCCCGAACGCGAAAAGCCCTATGAAGGGATGAGCAACTTCGTCGGCCGCATGGTTGACCTGGCCTACCGGCGCAAGGACGACAAGATCGAGAGGGCCAGCCCGGAAACCTACAAGCCCGGGCACAACGACGTGGTCGACGGCGCCGTGGCGGCGCTGGGCTTCCGCATTCTGCCGGCCACCACCTACTGGGAACTGGTCGATGCAATGTTCGATGCCGGCATGGTGTACGAAGCGGAAGTCACCCAGCGCTATGCGGTGCCTACCCTCAACGACCTGGTGGCGGTGGCATCCACCGAAGAGGTGCGTGCCGAGTACGAAGGCTCCGGTGAGGTAGGGCGCAGCCTGGTCGATGCGTTCATTCTCGGCATTCGCGAGGCGGTCGGCGACTTCCCGGTGTTCGCCGACCACACCCGTTTCGACGTCGGCAGTGCCCGCATCGTTGCCCTCGATCTGCAGGACGTGGCGCTGCAGGGCTCTGCTTCGGCGAAGAAGCAGACTGCCTTGATGTACATGATCGCCCGCCAGTGTTTCATGAAGAAGGTGGCATTCTCGAAGGAGGACTTCCCGTTCTTCACCGAGAAGTACCTGCCGTTCTACGAGCGCCTGGTGGCCGACCTGGTGGATGAATACAAGGTCATGTGCATGGACGAATTCCACAAGACCGGTGGCCACGTGGGCTTGCAGGAGCAGATGCAGACCGATGGCCGCGAGGCCCGTAAGTGGAACATGGAGATCATTCTGGCTTCGCAGTTGATGGAAGACTTCGGCCAGCTGACCAAGATCGCCACGGCCACCTTCATCCTCGACTCGGGCACCAAGGAAACCCGCGACTGGTTGCGGAAGAACATCGGCCTGTCTGACACCGAAGAGCATGCGCTGGTCAACTTCGTGCACGGTGCGAACAAGCATGGCTGTACCTTCCTGGCCCGCTTCGAGACCAAGAATGCCACCTACAGCCAGCTGTTCACCATGTCTGCCGGGCCGATGCGCCTGTGGGCACTGACCACGACCGCCGAGGACCGCAAGCTGCGCACCATGCTCTACGAGCACATGCCGCGCCCCGATGCGCTGGCCCTGCTGGCCCGGCGCTTCCCGTCAGGGGGGTGCAAAGACATGGTCGAACGCTTGAAGCGAGAGACGTTCAAGGACGTCGAGTTCGTCGATGACGACATGGAGCAGTCGGTGATCGCGCGGATCGCCAAAGACCTGGTGGCTGACTACATCAGCGCCAGTGCATTCGAAGACGTAGTGTGAGGGAGTGACAGATGGCTCAGTACAAGGGCGCATCCCGTCAGCATGAAATCAGCAGCAGCCGCAGGCGCAAGGATACCCGCCTGGCCGGGCAGCGCTTCAGTGATTTCTTCCAGTCGGCCGACGGCGCGGTTTTCGGAACCTTCGCGCTACCGGTCCTGGCGCTGATTTCGATCAAGGTGCCCTTTTCCGGTGAGCTGCTGTTGCTGCTGGCCTGGGCGTTCAAGCGCAAGTTCGTCGACGTCGACAATCGCACGTTCGATTTCCCTTATCGGGTGCCTAAGCTGGCGGACGTCAATGACGGCTCTTACAAGGGCAAGAAGAAAGGTGAGGGCGTGACTCTCTTCGGCAATGACCTGGAGAGCAAAGAGCAGATCTACGCCGGCGACAGTGACCTACGCACCCACCAGTTGGTGCTGGGCACCACTGGCTCCGGTAAGCCGCAGCCCAAGCATGCCAAGGTGCTGACTCCGGGCGGCTGGGTGGAAATGGGCCGCATCCGGGTCGGCGACAACGTGTGCACGCCCGATGGCAAGCAGGCTGCGGTGCTGCGGGTGATTGAGCAGGGCATCCAGCCGATCTGGACCGTGGCCACGCGTGACGGGCGCCGGGCGCAAGCCACGGGTGACCACCTGTGGCGGGTGCTTACCCGCGGGCAGGATGGCAGCGAAGAAGCCCATACCGTGACCACCGACGCCATTCGCGAGTTGATGGGGCGCGGCATCGTGGTGATGCTGCCCAAGGTGCGCAAGAAGCGCGGCTCGGCCAAGTTCAATGGCTGGGCCGAGGTGTGGAAAGTGACGGCTGCCGGCCAGGCACCTTGCCAGTGCATCGAGATCGATCACCCGCATCACCTCTACATCACTGACGACAGCCTGGTCACCCATAACACCGAGCTGTTGCTCGGCATCGTCTTCAACGCCTTGGTGCAGAACACTGGTTTCATCTACGTCGACGGCAAGGGTGACCCCAAGCTGCAGAAGGAAATCTTCCGCCTGTCGCGCTACCTGGGCCGCGAAGATGACCTGCTGATCATCAACTTCATCACCTCTGGCCGCGACTTCGTCGAGAAGCAAGTCGACAAGGTGACCAACAACATGAACATGATGGGCAACACCTCGTCGGGCATGTTGATCGAGCTGATTGTGTCGCTAATGGATGATTCCGGCGGCGGCGGTGACATGTGGAAGGGGCGGGCGATCATGTTCGTGGCAGCCCTGACGCGGCCGCTGACCTACCTGCGGGACAAGGGGCACATCAACCTGTCGCCCGAGAAGTACCTGGAATATTTCGAGCTCAACGTCATCGAAGATCTGGTGTGGGAGCACGGCGGCAAGTACGGTGAGATGTTCGACGTGATCGTCGCCCCGCTGCGCTCGTACCTGCTAACGCTGCCAGGCTACCAGAAGGCGAAGTTCAAGAAGCAGGAAACCAAGACCCTGGAGCAGCACGGCTACATCGTCATGCAGCTGGGACGGATCTTCAACGACCTGACCTTCAACTACGGCCATATCTTCAAGACCCGCGTCGGTGACGTGGACTTCTATGATGTGGTGATCAACCGCCGCTTGCTGGTGGTGCTGCTGCCGGCGCTGGAGCGTGCACCGGACAGCATGCGCATGCTTGGCAAGATGATTGTAGGCAGCATCAAGCAGATGATGGCCGGCTGCCTGGGCAACCGGGTCGAAGGGGTAGTGCGCGAAATCATCGACAGCCGGCCGACCGGCTCGAAGTTCCCGTTCTATACCATTCTCGACGAATATGGCTATTACGCCGTGGTCGGCTTTGCCGTGGCCCCGGCCCAAGCGCGTAGCCTGGGCTTCAGTGTCACCTTCGCGGCGCAGGACTTTTCCTCGCTGAAGAAATCCAGCGCCGAAGAAGCGGATGCCACCTGGGAAAACACCAACATTCGCGCCGTTGGCCGCCTGACCTCGGGCACCGAATCGGAAACCTGGCGGCGCGTGCAGGGTGCGGCGGCCGAGTCTTCGCAAGCCATGCTGGGCAACTTCGAACGTGTTGCGGGCAACGAAAAATTGCGGCAGTCGGACAACATTGCCATCGAGCAGCGCAGCCGGTTGAACTACGACGACGTCGCCATGCAGGAGAACGGCGAGTTCACCTTCCTGATCGGCAAGAAATCGCAAAATGGCAAGACCGGTGGCGTGGCGCTTATTCGCGGCCTGGGCTTCTACACGGCCGGCCCGGCGCCGAAGGAAATGCGCATCAACGATTTCATTCCGGTCGAGCCACCTGAGCCTTCGGACCTGCCGCAGAACCGGCAGTCGCGCCAGGCATTCGTCGACAGCCTGAAGGATGGCTCTTTCGCCAAACGGGTACGCGCGGTAGTGAAGGGTGACCCAACTCTTGCCCGCATGCACAGTGTGTTCGAGCATAACTATGCCGACCCTGACCGGCCTTTGCTGGGCCGGTTGGACACCTCGCTCGGCGTGCTTGGGGCGTATTTGTCCGGCGACCTGAAGAAGCCGGCTCCAGCAGCACCACTGGCAGAAAAACCGGCGCCGCAGGCCCCCGCCGATGTGCCGGATGCGGTCATGGTTACAGCAGCTCCAGTGCCCGCACCACAAATTGACCCCATGAGCCCGGAGGGGATTCAGGCAAGCATCCTCGCCGTTGCCGACCTTTTGGCCGTGACGCCAGTGACGCCTGCCATTGCACCGGTTGACGAGCAGGAACTGGACGATGAATGGGCGCGTGAGCTGGCCATGGTCGTGCCTCAGCAGATGCTCGACATGCAGCTGATGGCCAGCGGCGAAGGCTTTGCATCGCTGTCGGACAAGTGGGCCGCACAAGAGCGGATCGAGCAAACCTGCGCAGAAATTGCCCGGCAAACGGACTACAGCGTTACCCCTGAGCCCGCTGCTCAGGGTGTGGCCGGCATGCGCGAGCGGCTGAATGACCTGCAGGCCAAGTGCCGCCTGATGATGAAAGAGCAGCCGCCCAAGTAAGACCGGGCGTCAGAGCCCTAGATCGGCGTGTGATTCTATTTTTTGTCATAAATTGACGACGATAGATATCTGACAGATAATCAGAAACAAGAATTTTTGCATGCTAAGGTGAGGCGATGGGGTTGTTCAGTTCAGGGAAGAAAGCTGCGAAGTTCGCGTTCATCACCATGCCGATGGCGGTGCTTGGCGTGAATCAGCTGCGCATGGGCAACCAGCACATCAAGGCACTCTGGCGTTCCAACTTCAGCCCAGCGTGCCCCGAGTGCGAGCGGGGTGTGCTGCTAAAGACGGAAGGTGACCATCAGGAGTTCGAGCAGGGGCCGAAAGGCAAGATGCGTGTGCTGCACAGCTGGGGTTGCAACAACTGCGGCTTCGCCTTGCTTGAAGAGGATGACGTCAAGAAGGTCAAGGAGCATGCCGCGCGCTACCGCAACGAGCGAGTCAAGGCGCAGTTGACCACCATCGAACGTGACGAGATCGACCGGATTGCCCGTAGCCACCGCTTGCACTCCAGGGCGTTCTTCATTGCCAGCGCTGCTGCGATTGCCGGGTTCATCTACATGCTCGCGACCGGCGCGGGCATTCTGATCGCCCTCAACTGGCTGTCGATCGGCTTCGCGCTGTGGGTATTCGGCATGAAGAAGTCCTATCGTAGCTGGCAGGTCTCGACCGGGCAGCTGTTCGTCGAGGGCGCGTTCTGGTTCTGGTTCCAGCACCAGAAATGGATCATCTGACCATGATGCGCAAACGGCCCCAGTGGCTGTTCATCGCCCTGATGTGCTGCGCCATGCAGGCACTGGCCGATGACTTCTATGCCGTGCGGCCTGCGGATATCGACTGCGTCGTGCAGGCCGCCCAGCGCCAGGGTGTGCCGGCCAACGTGCTGTTGGCCATCTCCAGCAAGGAAAGCGGCAAGAACGGCCAAAGCGTGTCGAACCGCAATGGCACCTTCGACCTTGGCCACTTCCAGATCAATACCACCCACTGGGGCCCGAAAGGCGTGTTTGCCGCATACCCGGCGATCACCAAGTCCGATGTTGCCTGGCGCGGTTGTTACAACGCGGAGTTGGCGGCATGGCTGCTGCGCCAGAAGCTGGACGAGAACAACGGCCAGGACTTCTGGACCCGCGCCGCCAATTACCACTCGCGTACCCGCAAATTCAACGACATCTACAAGAAAGACCTGATCCCGCTGGCGGTGAAATGGGGCAAGTACCTCGAGCGGCAGCGCCACGCCAGGCTGGTGGTCAGCTACCAGTAACGCAGGTCGCCGCAGAATGCCAAGGCTTCTGGGCAAGGGTTACCCCGGGTCGATGAACAAGACAACTTCAGGAGTTTTTACATGAAAGGAATACGCATGGGTGCACGCGCCTGCAAGGCTGGCGGTGTGCTGGTGGCACTGGTTGCGCTGGGTGGTTGTGCCAGCTCTGCCAAGCCTACTACCGAAGACACCGAGGCGTTTGCCAGCCGGATCATCGCCGACAAGGTGTCGGTAGCGGTCAATTCTCAGCACACCTACGTTTCGCGGCTGAACGCCGACCGTGTGCAAGCTGCTTCGCGGCAGGCTGCAGTAGACACCGACCAGGTCGACATCGACTTCATTGGCAAGCCTCAGGAGCTTCTGCAGACCTTCGCCAGCCGTTATGGCTACGCCTATGTCGAGAGCGGCAAGCGCGTCGATCTCAAGCCCATCAACGTGTGGGTGCGCAAGGCAACGCCGATCAATGTGCTGAAGGATGTGGGTGCACAGATCGATACCGGTGCCGATGTGGTGCTGGACAAGAGCACCAACACGCTGCGCTTGATCTACAAGCCGGTACCGCTGGCGCTGGGGAGGGGCTGAACATGGCGATGGACATGCCTCCGATGACCCTCGAGGACGCCGAGCGCCTCTATGACAAACCCGCCTACGTGCAGCAGCAGAGTGACGCCGGCGATGCCAGGTCGGCTATCGAGGCCATGCGTGACGAGAAGAACCAGGCATCGGCTGCGCGCGGCGAAGCCATTCTCGATGCGGCATTGCAGGTGGGGGTGAAGGCTGGCCTGGCGTGGCAGCTGACCAACATCAACAAAGCCCTGAAGCTGCGCGAGCGTGAGTTCGACACCGTCTATGACTTCAGTAGCCTGATGATCCAGGATCGCGTCGTGCCGCCGGTCATCACCGAAGCGCGCCACCTGTACAACCAGGATGGCGACTACACGCTGCGCCTGTCGGGGGCGGCCTACAAGATCGAGTCGCAGGCACGCTTTTCCTCCGTGCCGCCCAGCTGGCGCGAATACCTGAACTTCCCGCCGCCCACCTTCGACCGCACCTCGTTGGTTTCGGCGCTGGTGCCGCGTTCCGACGAGGAAGAGCGGGTGTGGAAACTGGCCGTGCGCGAGGGCTGGCAACAAGGTGTCGAGCAGGCCAACCTGATGCTGACCTACGGCTTCGACCGGATGAACCGCGATATCGATGGTATGCGCCGTTTCAATGAGTTTGCCCGTCATGGCCAGGTCACCATGCCGATCATCTCCGGTGCGGAGATCCCGGTTACCCGGGAAGGGCGGTCGATGGCGGTGGACGAAACCCTGCTGCGCATCACCGCCTTGCCCGAGTTCAACGAAAACATGAACGTGTGGCGCAGTTCGATCGCTACTTCGACCATTGCCAACCCTCCACGCCGTGCGCCGGTAACCGGCGCTGGCAGCCCGGCGTCATCGCCTGCTGCAGCCCGACAGCCCGCGGGCGTTGAAGGCGGGCGGCAATGAAGCAGGACTTCCACGACGACGTGATGATGCTGGAACCAGGTGCGATGATCGAGCGCCTGGAGCGCCTGACCAGTTACGAAGACCCGTTTCGTTTCGATCGCGCCGACCAGTTCAAGGCCATGATGCTGGAAACCCTGACCCATGGCGTCAGCGACATTTTCATCCAGCCCGCATTGCCGGTGGTGGTGAAGAAATATGGGCGGATGTATGCGGTCACCCGGCGTGCGCTGGATGTCGGGGAAGTCAACGAACTGCTGAAGATGGCGGCCAATCGGGACACCGCCACCACCGATATCGTCTCCGGCACGGCGGTCAACGAGCGTTACGAGTTGTTCGACCCGGAGCGCAAGGATGCCCGCGGTGCGCGCCTGCGTTATGCCTACCGGGTAAACGCCTCGCCCATCGCCTGCCATGGCGACACCTCGTGCCAGATTGTCATCCGGGCCATCCCCGATGACCCGCCACGCATCCAGGACGTGGGCCTGAGCGAGGAAATCGTCAGAATGGCCACGCCGCGTGATGGCATCGTCTATGTGGCCGGTGCCACCGGCCATGGCAAGACCACCACCTTTGCCGCCATCAACCGCTTCATCCTGGAAAACGACACGCCGATCAAGGGCAACCTGATCAGCCATGAAGAACCGATCGAATTCACCTACGACAAGGTCCAGAGCAAGCATTCGATCTTCGTGCAGTCGCAGATCCCCACGCACTTCAAAGACTTTTACCGGGCAAACCGCGAGGCCATGCGACGTGCGCCTGGCCTGTGCGTGATTGGCGAGTTGCGCGACCAGGAGACCATTCGCGCGGCGGTGGAGCTGTCGCTGACGGGGCACCCGGTGTTTGGCACGGTGCACGCCAAGGATGTGGCGGCGATCATGCGCCGGATGATTTCCCGCTTTCCGGAGCAGGAGCGTGCCACCGCCATCTACGACCTCGTCGATACCAGCCGCTTCATGATGGCGCAGAAGCTTGTGCCGACGGTGGATGGCAAACGCACCGCTGCGCGATCGTGGCTGAGATTTACCGAGCAGGTGCGCGACACCTTGATGGACCTGACCGACATGGGCCGGGTAACCCAGCGGGTTGCCGAGTTCGTGCGTGAAGAAGGGCATACCTTTGCTGCCGAGGCGGATCGCCTGCTGGCCGCAGGCCTGATCAGCGAGGCGACTGCCCGCGACCTGCGCCACGGCTGAGGTGCGGGCTGCCCATTAATGCTGACTGCAACGAGTTTACGGAGAAGTTATGGCAACAGGACGGTATCACTGGAGCAGATGCGCTCCCCCCGCACGTTTTTTCGTGATCAACGCAAGTGCCGCCTTGCCGTGGTTGATGTTGCTGCTGGTGCCGGCGCTGTGGAAGTTTCTGCTGCCACTGGCGCTGTGCATGACGATTGCCCTGGTCTACATCGAGGTGGTGAAGAAAATGACTGTGCGGGCGGTTTGCCGCCGAGCCGCAGTGTTCATGGTGGGGCGAGTGCGTACCACGCACAATTTGCTCAAGGAACTGGCCAGGTAGTTGGCAAGACAGACATGACCGGCAGAGTCTTTGTGGCGGCCAGAGGAGGCGTTGAATGAAGCAACAGGGAGGTGGGCAGAAGAGCTTTACCTGGGATGACCCCGCCATTTTGCTCGGGATCATGGCAGTGCTTTACCTCGGGGGGTGGGGTGCCTGGTACTTCGCTCACGACAAGATTGCCAAGGTGTACACCTACATTCGCTACGTCGAGCTGTGGTTGCCAAGTATGCTGGGTGACTTTGCCGCGCTGCCAGGTATTGCCTCGATCAACCAGTGGGTCGGGCGCATGTGTGCGCCGGAAGGCATCATCGGTGCCTGTCAGCGAGATTTTTCCAGCGTGGCGTGGGGTGAAATCACTTCGTCGTCGCTGCTCATGAATGGTTTTTTCCTGCTGTTGATGGTGATCCTGTCGGTACGCATGTTCCTGCGTATCAACAAGACCCACCCCAAGCTCAGGTTCACCAAGACGCACAATATCAAGAGCTTTGTGCAAGAGAACAAGGCGCAGTACCCGCACCTGCGCATGTTCGCCGAGCTCGACCTGATCGCCCAGCCGCTGGACCACCCAGTGTTCGGCATGTCGCAGACCTCCCGCCAGTTTGCCTACCGGCACTTGCTGATCAGTGGTTGGCAGGAGCAATCGGATCGCAGCTGGGCACCAACCCTGGATCGCGAGAAAACCACCGAGGTGATGCGTCGCCAGTTGGGCCAGCACTGGACCCGGGTTGCCAATCTGACGCCGGCAGAAACACTGCTGGTGGCGATAGCGTTGCCGCGGGTGGTCGCCACCGATACGGCGCTGGATGACAATGCCTTCAAGGCGGCAATGGCCGACAGCGACTACATGGTTGCCTGGTGCTGGGATCAGTTCAAGGCACCTGCCGGCAAGGCCGAGCAGCAGGGCGACCCTTATGCCTGGCTGAAGCCCGAAGTGCCGCTGGAAGAGCCTCGGGCGATCATCCAGAAGTACATCAAGCACCCCAATGCCAGTGCGATCCTGCACGCGCACGCATTCGTCCGCACCATCATCTTTGCCATGTTCTTCCAGGCGCGCCGCCTGGGTGTGCTGCCACCCGCAGAAATGCGCTGGATGCGTTTCTTCGACCGTGACATGTGGTATGCCCTGCAGACGATCGGGCGCCAAGCCGGGTTCCCGGAAGCGCCGGGGATCCTGTCGCATTTCCTGTATGAGTGCAAAGCGGGGATGTCACTGGCGGAGCCCCAGCTGGACAAGGCGGTCAACGGTCTTGAGCTGGCGATGTCGGCGTACAAGTATTCCGAAGCCGACAAGAAGCGCTATGAGGCCCTGCAGCAGGAGAGGTATGCCGCGGCACAAGGGGCAGCGCTCGATGAAGGGGCTGCCTGAAGCGCAGTCTTGAAGGTTTGGATAAAAGCAAATGGCCATCTAAGTAGATGGCCTTTTTTTGTTTTTTTGGTGCCTTTTTTTGCTTTTTTGTTAGAATACGGTCGTATTGGATTCTTAATAGGGACATCGAGCCATGAAGGGTGTGATTGCAAGAACTGTCGCCGTGCTGGCGGCGCTTGCGGCGGGTATTTCCGTCGCCCATGCCGCCCCGGCACAACCGGCGGACCTCTCTGCCTTCATCACCGCTCAAGGTGCCGCACAGGTTAACCCTGCCCAGCAGGAGCTTGATGACCTGGCCGCGCAACGGGTGTCGCGCTATGGGCGTATCGTCAGCGCCCGACCGGTCGGCCTCGGCGGGTTGACCGCCTGGACCGTTGAGAAGAACGGCCATCAAGTGGTGCTTTTCAGTACGCCGGACTCTGCGGTGCTGTTCACCGGCGTGGCCTGGAATGCCGAAACGGGCAGCAATATCTCCGATGCCTTCCTGCCTGGCGTTGCCCAGGCCATCGTCGCACCGCCTGTTACTGCCCCGGTCGCGGCCGCGCCAGCTGCGCCGCAGATGTCACCCGTTGAGGCGCCGAATGTGCGCGAAGCTGCAGCCATGGACGGCACCTTCAAAGGCGCGATCCCGGAGTCGATGAAAACCGTCGACTCCCTGGCAGGCATCAAGGAGGGCAAGGGCGGCATCGGCGATACCGTCTACATCATCATCGACCCGCGTTGCCCGTACTGCCGCGAAGCCTACAACCTGACAAGGGCCTACGCAGCAAAGGGCCATTCGATCAAGTGGATCCCGTCTGCAGCACTGGGTAACCCGGCGGATGGCGTGCCGTTGGCCGCCACCATCCTGCAGACCAAGGACCAGAAGATGCTGGCGCGGGTACTGGGCAACCACGAACAGGTCCGCTCCGAGCCATCGCCGGAAACCGTCGAGCAGCTAAGCACCAACCTGGCGTTTCTGTTCGCCGCATTCGAACACAACGGCAAGGAACAGGCGGGTGTGCCGGCTGCATTCTTCATCGATCACCGTACAGGGAAGCCAAGGATGATGACCGGCCTTTCACAGGCGGTCGTGCTTGAAGACATCTTTGGAAAACTTTAAGGAGCAAAGTACATGAAAGCCAAAGCGCCGAACTTCGAGTTCGACCCGAGTATCCGCCTCTTCGGTTCGGGCGAGCACCTGCTGGTGGTGTTCGACAGCCAATGCCCCAATGACGCACAGCGGGCGACCCGTACCGTGCGTATCGCCAGGGCCTTCCAGCAGCTGTCGCTGGTAGTGGCCGGCTTCGACGCGGCCGAAGACGATGGCCATCAGCGGGTGCTCAGCGGCAGCGTCAGCCTGGCGATCGAGGGCGATGCCGGGGTGCAGGCCAGTCACGAACTGGCGGCCCTGCAGCTGGTGTTCCATGCCGAGGCAGACCGCAAGGGTGCGCTTACCCATATCGAGCCTGCGCTGGTTGCCTACAAGGTGCGCCAGGCCCTTTCGGAATGCCTGAATGAGGCCCTGAACGACTACTTCCAGCGCGAAGAAGCGCAAAGGACGGCAGTGCCTGCAGAGGCCCTGCGCCCGGCTCCTGTGACTGCCCCGCAGTACCAGGGCGCAGCACCACAGCCTTCGCGCAAGGCCCTGCGCGAGCAGGCCGCAAGCAATGCCGAGCGCCAGGCCAGGTCGCGCCGGCGCAAGACCGCAATGGCCTGGCTGGTGCCGCCTTTGGTGGTAATTGCGGTGATGGCGACCATGTCTCATCTTGCTTCCTCCCAGTCGCCGATTGAAAATGCTGTCGCGCAGCAGATGGCGAACGACCCGGAGTCGATCAAGGCGCAGGTGGAATTGACCAAGCAGACCCTGCAGTCAATGGGGCTTGATCCAGGTCAGGGTGGTGACATTGGGTGCCTGGCGCCGCAATGATTGCCATTGCTTCCTGCTCCATGGATGGGGTATGCCTTTCGCTGGTTTGCGGGCGCTTAGAATGGCGGGGAGCCCTCTCGCGTCGCCCGAATGCTGCCTTGTGGTGCCGAAGGAGGATCTTTTCCAGGATTGGAGAATGAGAGCGGGCCCGGCCTACGAAGCTTGGTGCTGCTGTTCTGCTTGAGCGGAGTGTGTATGCCTGCGCAGGCACTTTAAGACTATTTTGGATTGGAAATCTTAGGTACGTATATGCGACCAGCGAATGAAGTTAAAGACGGGGCCAAGTTATTGTCCCTTGCCCAGGGCCTGAGGTCGCTGCTGGTCCCCTCGCCAGATGTACTGGCCGACACTGTCAAGGAGTTGTACCCGTTGGTCAACCTGTCCGACAAGGTGCTGCCTTTAAAGTCGTATTTCAACATGGTCCAGGACATCCAGCGGGCCAAGCATACCCAGGCCGCCATGCGCGCTGCCGACGAGCCGCTTAGCCGCGAGGCTATTCAGCAGGGTGTGTCGCGCAAGCTCTGTACCGAAGACATCTTCATGGTTGCCTGTTCGTTCCTGGAAGTGGAAATCGCCAAGCAAGGCTCGGTGTACTACCTGAGCGGCGAATCACCCGATTTCAAGGAAACCAAGAAGAACCGAAACCCGCTCGACTTGTCCGATGAGGTCGTACTGAAGAACCTCTCCAGTGGCCTGGCGCGCCCGGACACCGATCGCGGGGCTGTAGAGCGGGGGCAGATCGACAGCGGGTTCAACCACCTGGTGCGGCTGAACCAGTTGCATAACCTGATGGTGGAGTCTGTGCGGCTGATGAAGGCGGACGAGCGACTGACCAAGGTCGACATCCGCAAGAAATTCAACATTTCGCACACGGACTACGAGCGCATGATGTCGATGGCGCGGCGTTCCGGGCTGATTTCGTTCCGCAACCGCAAAAAGGACCCGTCCAACTCCTACACCTTGCGCAATGACAACCATGAGCGGGTGTCGGAGCACGCCAAGAATTTTGGCCACACGCCGCAGAAGATGTTGAACAAGATTCTGGATGACTTCTTCGCAATGCTGGAAAAACGCAAAAAGCACGAGGACTGATTTACATGGGGATCCAGGGCCATAAGGACGTCGGGCCGGCAATAAGTGCAGAGGAGCGGGCCCGTGTAGTGCGGGCGGCCAGGCAGGTGGTGGCGTATGCCAACTTTCTGCGCTGGACGGCGAACTTCAAGCGGGACGAAGTGCTGCGCCATCCTGAACACGACCGCGTGATGCTGCTCTCGCCCATGCAAAGTGGGCGTTTCAGCTTTGCCCTGGAAGGCGACACCTTGTATGTGGGCGTCCAGCCATTCGAGGCTGCCTGGGCTTCGTGCATGCCTTTCGAGGCTGCCTACGTCTCTGACCGGCTGTACCTGTCTGTCGAGGGCGTGAACTTCATGGATTCGCGCATGCCACCGCTGGCGCTGGGCATATTCGTCGACGAGGGTGAAAAGCGTGCGCGAATGGCCGCTGCTCGTTTCGTCCAGCTCATCCAGGTGTCGGTGTGTGACGGCTACGTGGTCGAGGTGGGCGAGCCGTGTGGCGATCCTGTCGAGATGCGCCTGGGTGACGTGGTGCGCCAGCTCCGCGAGACCCGTCAAGCGAAGGTGCAGCAGCAAGACATGGGGCGGTTCTTCTGATGCGCTCAAGCAGACTTTACAAGTAAGGATACGTGCATGACCAAGTGTAAATTCATCCTGCCCGTGCTGGCCGCCGTGGCAATGGCGGGCTGTGTCACGACCGAGCAGATGCCGGACGGGACAACCAAGATTCGTTTCTCGGACGAAACGGTCAGCTCGCTGACTTCAATGATGCCCAATGGCCTTGTGACCGGTGTTGCTGGTGGAGCAGGTAGCGGCGGGCTCGACCTGATACCGACCAAGAGCCCTGTTGGTAATGGGCAGTACCTGTATTTCAACGGCCAGTATGACTACACCTGCGCGTCCGCGTTGCTGTACAGCGCCAAATCTGGCAAAGAACTGGATCGCGATGTCAACGAAGGGTGCCGTGACCGTTACTTCCAGCGGCAACTGGCGCTGAAACTTGCGGGCAAGCCGTACGACAGGGCGGCACCTGCCTATGATGCAGACAATCCGCCCGATGCATACTGGGCCAGGTTGAAAGGGCAGACCCTTGCTCGGTTGGCGGCCACGCAGCAGTTCGCCACGCGTTTTGGTGGTCTCCCGCGTGTCGATCGCAACGGTAACATCACTATCAGCGTAGGCTTCATGGGGGTGGGCAGTGGGCAGCATGTGGCTTTGACGACCACGCCTCAGCGTATCCCGGTTGTCATGGAAGATGCAGGGTTTGCTGCGCAGATGCGCACGCAGTCGGCCAAGCAGAATACCGAGGTTGGCGACTGGACAACGTGTGATGCCGTACTTGCCTACAATTCGGTGGCTGACAGAGGCGCGCGTCCGGCCAATATCGCGCCTGGTGACTATATGCAGTACGTGGTGCGCTTCACTGTATCGTCGCTCTCGTGCAAGGATGCCTTGCATGGGTACAAGAGCGCTTCGCGCTAAGCAGTGGGGTGCCCTGCGCCGGCGTGGTGAATAAGCGCCGAGTCGCCGTGGCACCCGGCCCTTCTTTCAGGCTGGGAGGCGATGCAGGCTGGGGGTATCACTGAGCCGCATTCCATATATCGTCAGCCGCTGCCACCGACTCGTCGATACCGGCCGCATGCGCGTCGGCCGCGTTCAGCCAGTTCTGATTAAGGTTCGCCTGCTGAGCCGCATGTTCATGGGCGAACTCGCGTTGCAGGATGGACGCTTCGATGCTGCTGAGCAGCGTGGGCGAGGCAGCGCCATATTCTGCGAGCAGTGCTCGCGACGCCTCCGGCGCAAGCTGATTGACTGCACCGCGCAACTCCTGACCGTACTCGGCCAGCACCGGCTGCTTGGCAATAACGATTTCCGCCGCTTGTGACGGGAATACGGAGGCTGTGAAGCTCTGGAAGTCCTGGGCAGTCGGCATGGTCTCGTCCTTACATGCTGTTGTCGTTGAGGTCCTCGCTGCGCGACAGCGATGGCTTGGTGTAGCGGGCGAATGTCTTGTCCAGCTCGGCAGCCAGGTAGGCCTGTTCGCTCTGGCGCAGCGCTTGTTTCATGAAGTCGCCGTCAGAGGCTGCGGACACCACCTGGTCTCGCAGGCTGCCCAGCAGCCCTTCACGATCCGCTCGCGAACCTGGGGTATGGTCGATCGCATCGATAGCACGGGTCAGTGACTGGCGCAGGCCGGATTCTGCATGGGGCTTTTCGGTGGGGGTGGCAACCTCAAAGGCAATGGCACTGATCACGGCGCAATGAATGGCCGTGAAAGCGTTGGCTTCGGCTGTCCTGCTTTGCATGATCCGGTCGGTGCGCAGGGTGTGCGGCGGCGTGCTGCGCAGCCATGCCGACTCATGTTCGGCAAGGGTGTCGATGGTCTGCCGGACTTTCTGGCCGTCAGGGCCCTCGCGCAGCGCCGCTTGCGCTACGTTCTCAAAGCTGATTGCCGGATTGCCTGAGGCCTCTATGGCTCTCTCGCGCATTAACCCAGCACCGATCACGAATCGGCTGGCATCACGTATTGATAGCTGCATCTATGTCCATCATTTATTCACAGGGCTTGAACGCGCCCAACCAGTCGGCATTCAGCATCGTCTGCTTCCCTGCGCGGCTCGCCGCGTCGCGTAGGCCTGATGCGGATATCCACTGATCTCCGCTGACGTGCTGGATAAACCCTTGCGAACCCTATGGGTTCATCGATTCGCTTGACCTTAGCATTTTTGCTTTCGCATTTCTTGGGCCTGCCCCGAAATCATCGTTTTTTTGGTTACTTTAAGTATCCCCGCCGAGCGAGTCGGGGCGTTCTAAGCCAAGATCGCTAATGCCAAATTGCCACTGCTGCCGAATTAGCTCAACTGCCCGTAAAACAGCCTTTTCGTCAGGGTCTGGCTACGCCGTCACCCTTCTTCTGCAGGCGCTGTGCAAGCGCGCCATTCATTCTTGCTTCAGGGAGAAAGCGCGCGATGTCGTGCTTTTGGCGCCTGAAAACCGACTTCAAAACCTGTGAAAGCACCATCTGAAGAATGATCCATTGCGCGCGAGGGGTTTTCCGCGGAATGCGAAGGTTATCACGCTAATTCGGTTATTTATCCATCGTTTGATGGCTAAATGCCAATATTTACACGACTTTACATTTTGCTTCGGTCTAGCGTCGCTATCAAAAATTTCAGGTAGCTAGCATCCTGATGTCAGTTCTTGTTAGTTTTCTTACATAACAATATTTTGATAATTAGGTGATTTCTGGTTTAAGATTAGCGCGCTTTCGCTATCCTGGCAGTCAACGTTGCACGGGTAGCGCCATGGCTTGGGCTCGACGCATGCCTGGGCCCTGTGGCTTGCCGGGTTGGATGACAGCCCAATTCAAGGACGACGGAGCATTCCAAGGGAATTCGTCGCGAACGATTCAGATCAACCGTCCGCAACTCGATTCAGGTAGGTATTCACAATGGCTCAAATGCCGTTTTCACCGTGCAGCGACCCAAGCGACTGCTCCGATCAATCGGTCAAGATGCTTGGCAGAATTTTCGGGCCAGTGATCGATAGCCTGGTTGCAGGTACTGACCCTAACGCTGTGGAAGCCGGCGCGAACATCCTTGCCACCATGTTCAGCTTCTTCAACAGCGGCATCCTGATCATCGGGTCGCTGATCGTCTCGTATGTGGCAGTGATGGGGGTAACAAACACGGCCAACGACGGGGAGGCAATGGGCAAGAGTTGGTCGTCCTTGTGGACGCCGGTGCGGATCGTGGCAGGCGGTGCCGTATTGCTGCCGACGACCAGCGGCTACTCGTTCATCCAGTTGATCGTCCTGATGTTCGCCCTCTGGGGTATCGGCTTTGCCAATGGCACCTACAAGGCCGGCATGGCGATTGGCGTGCTGTCGTCGGACGGGATCGTTCAGGGTGTCAACCAGGCGGGTAACTTCTACGGCTTGCGTGACTTTGCGCGGCAATACGTTGCTGTTTCCTACTGTGCCAGGGCAGCAAACGCCATCTACGCCAACAGTGGGTCTGGTAGCCAGCCCGCTGTCCAGTCCAAGAGCACGAGCCTGGGCAATGGACAGGTCGAGCAGGTCTATGACAAGCAGACGTTTGTCGATGGGCGTACCGAATACACGTTTTTCCTCAAGGATCGCAATGCGGTAACCAACCTGGCCGGTGGCGAGCCATTCTGCGGCACCGTGAAGCTGTCTACCTACGCGGCACAGACCAAGACCGACCCCATTCCCCAGGCGTTGGAGAAGGTGCATGAACAAACTCAGTTAGCGAAGGTGAAAGCGGCTGGCAAGTTGATGGGCGAGCTGGACAAGTGGGTCAACTCATGGCCAGCGACCATCAACGATCCCGGTTGGGACAAGGTCGATTCAAACCGCTTCAATACGATTGTCAGGACGCAGGAAGACCAGATTGCGACGAACCTCGTCAAAGAGGTCACTGACGGCCAGAGCGACGTCGATAGTGGCTTGAAGGGTTTTCTGGATACGCTCACGAAAGATGGCTGGGCTGCGGCTGGGGGCTGGTTCCAGCGAGTCGGCATGGTGCGAGGGCAGATCGCCAACGTGCTTGCCGAACCGGTGGGCTCGGTGGGTGCGCCATCCCTTGCGGGGCTGCCCTCGGATGCGCGCTTCTCGTTGCTGAGCAACAGCCTCACCACTGTGACCGAGGCAATCGACAAGAAGGCTGAAGAGAAAGACGCGTACAACGGTGCAAAGCCCGCCAAGGCCGATGATCTGGCGAGCCTCATCCCCAAAGATCCGCAAAGCGATATCAACGTAGGGTCATTGAGGGCGGACATGGACAGCAAGATGTCCTCGTTCGTCAACGGCATGATGCAGAACGTGGTCGAGATTGCCACGGGGGCGGGCAGTAACGGGCAGACGCCACTGTGTGGCACGGCGGGGCAGATGGGGGGCTCGCTCAACCGCATGAAGTGCGTGGGCGATTACCTGAGCGTTGCCCGTGGCGGCATACTGCTCGCCGATGTTGCCATCAAAAGTGCTGCGACGGCAGTACGGGTGCTGGCCGGTACCGTTTCATCGGTCAAGGCGCTGGGTAACGGGCTGGATCTCGACAAGATTGTCATCCCGCTGTGGGACTGGGTCATGGAGGTGCCGATCAAGCAGCTCGCGCTGCTGGCGACCTATATTGAACCTCTGGCCTTCTACTTTGGCGTATTCCTTCCCAGCTTGCCCTACACGCTGTTCATGATCGTGTTCGTCGGCTGGGTGCTCGCCGTGTTGCAATCCATCATTGCTGCCCCGCTCTGGGCCGTGATGCACATGACACCCGATCGGACGTTCGTGGGTTCGCAGACGCAGGGCTACCTGTTGCTGCTGTCGCTGTTCGCTCGCCCGGCACTGGCCGTTCTGGGGCTGTTTGCCGCGATATTGGTATCCGACCCTGTGATCGACTACATAGCGCAGGGCTTCTTCGCCATGCGGGGGGCGGTCGTTTCCTCGAGCGGGGGCGTTGGGGTCATTGCCGAGTTCCTGACCTTTGCCTGGTGGTTCATGGTGTTCGGCCTGACACTTCTGCCGGTGCTGTACATGATCTTCGGTCTGCCTCAGACCTTGCCTGACGAGGTGCTGAGGTGGATCGGCGGCGGCCTCGGCAGCATGGGTGAAACCAGCGCAACAGCGGAAATGCGCGGCGGCGTCGCCTCTGTGGGTTCGAGGCTGCACGGGAGTGGCTCGGGTATGCGCCTGGGTGGGGGACAGAAGCGACTGACATCCCAGGGCGGCGGTTCTCCTGATGCTGGCCCTGAGGGTGGTGGCCCAGAGGGTGGTGGGCCGAGGGGTGGTGGGCCGCGCGGTGGTCGCGGGGGCAAGACGCCACTGCTCAGCGCGAACGGTCAAGGCGCGGGCGGTGCAAGCCAAGGCAGCGATAACAAGGGTGAGACTGCGTCGACTGACAATCGTACGCTCGGCGAGAAGCGCAGCGAAGCGGCTGGCGTCGCCCTCGGGCGGGCGGTCGCCGGGGGGGCTGCTGCAACAGGCAGGGCCATGCGTGGCGCGGGCAGTGCTGCATTGTCTGCGGGGCGGTCTGGCGTGGAATCTTTGCGCAACTCGGGTTCTGCGTCCCTGGGTGGCCGGGTGCGTGACGCAGTATCGGCTGGCGCGCTGACTGCAGGTGCGGGTTTAGCCGCTACTGCAAGTGCCGCTGGGGCCGAGTACAAGCAAGCCTTTTCGACAGCGATGTCTGAAGGCAAAGCGGCCTACCATGAAGGTGCAGACGCCCGGATCGACGCGTACAAGGCTTCGCTGACCGGTGGGGCGCCACCTGCCGGCAGCGACAAGGCCCAGGAGCCGCCTGCCTCGCCTGATGCGGGTGCAGAACATTCAGCGAGCCAGAATCACGCGTTCAGCGACGCTGCGCTTCCAGCCGGAAGCGGCTCGGCAAGCGACAAAGACGGCGATGATGAAAGCCGCTGAACCACGGCGCTGTCCTGCCGCACATGGCTTGGCGCTGTCAGGTGCAACAATGGTCTGGCAATTTGCCAGTGTGGGCGGAATTTTACCCGCGCCAGGTTGTCTTGGACGGTGACGCGCAATCGTGTGCGTATCTTGATACCTGACTCGGATCGCTTGGCGGAGGCTTGGCATGGATGACAATCAACTGGAAGACCAGCTTCGACGGCTTCTGACCGGCCTGGCGGACCAGGCCATCGTGCGTGGTGAGCAGTTTATCTACGATGGTGGTGAACTGTATGCTGACGATGTGGCGGAAATCGGGCTGGTGGCGGTGCTGTGCATCGCCCAGGCGCTGTCCGAACGCGCGGGGTTGGGCGGGTTTGGTTATCAGTTTCAGCTGGCTGCGCCGGCCAATCCGGTCTTTCCGATACATGCCAGCGCTCCGCAGGTGCTGCCGGATTTCTTCAGGGTGGCGCCTTTTGTTTCTGCGGTTTTTCACAGTGAAGTGATGGATGCCAGGCAGGACCTGACCCTGCTCTACCATGCTGCTGTGCTGCGATTGCAGTAAGTATCCGTTACATGAAGCAAGGCTGGCCGAGTGGGGGACAGGGATTCGATCCTTTTTTTCCGTATTTGGCCAGGTAGTGGTCAATACCAACAGGCAGCGTGCGATTTTCCACATTTAGCGCAAGGATATTTTTATGCACGACAAAGACAGTTCAAATGAAGAGAATGGCCCAGCCGTCGAGTTGCCGCCTGGTGTGTTTCCGCCGATGGCGGGCTACACCATCGGAGATCTTCTGGCGGTAGCCAATGCCCCTTTCGAAGCATTGCTGGAAGATCACGATATCGACCCTGGGCTGATTCGTGAAACGGTTACTGCGCTGGCCCAGCACTTGTACGCGGCCTTCGAAAGAGAGGACGCCCAGTACCAGATTGCCACGTGGTATCAAAAACCCTATGACCAGCCTGGAAAGCGCCAGCGCAGTATCGAGACAATCGCCGAGCAATTCGGCGTCATCACGCTGAAGGCAACGGCTGAGTCATTGAAGGGATCACCGTTGCTCGGCCTGGGCAAGGCGTTTTATCTGAGCCTTGTCGAGGCCGCCGGGCAGGCCATAAAGAGGCATATTCTGCAATTGAATCAGGGCTGATGGCGGCAGTTTGTTCATAGGGATATGAAGTGAATAAAACAGTTTATTTTAGTGTCTACATGGATGGCACCGATAACAACAAGGACAGGGACACGCCTCTCGGTACCCATACCAATGTGGCCAGGCTTTATGAATACGACACCGCACACGGCACCAACCTTTCCCTGAACTCCGGCGCTGCGCCCCGCAAGTATGGCCCTGGCGGCCTTGCCGGCCAGTCGGAGAAAATTTACCTTGATGGGGTGGGGAGCCAGAAGGGTAATGGGCCCATCGCCTTGATCGAGCGAGGCACAGGGCGCGGCAGCCAGAACCGTATCGAGCAGGCTTACGATGCCTTCGTCACGTTCTGCAACAAGAACCCAGATCTGAATATTGAATTGAATGTAATCGGCTTCAGCCGCGGGGCGGCGCAGGCCCGTGCTTTTACCAACGAGGTGATTGACCGTGGCGTGCCCCGACTCGACAGCCAGTGGAAAGCCACGGACGATTACCTGATCCCGCCTGGTCAGGCTGAAATCAACAAGCTTGCCATTTTCGACACGGTTGCCTCTTACGGTATTCCCACTACTGAAAGTCACGTCAGTAAAAATCTGGAGATCAGTAACAACGTCAAGTCCACCACGCACCTGGTGGCCATGCATGAGTACCGTGCGACATTCCCCTTGACCAGCGCGCTGCGCAATGACGACAACTCGCGCATCGAAGAGGTCAAGTTTGCCGGGGCCCATTCGCAGGTTGGGGGTGGCTATCGTAATGACTTGCTGGCAGCTGGCCCGCTGGCATTCATGTATGACCGCTTGAAGTCGGCAGGCGTGGAACTGGTGAATTTTCCGCCCAAGGAGCTTGAACGTATCGAGCAATATAATGCGTTGATCAAAGACCCCGCGCGGCTGCAAGAGGCTTTGATCGACTCCCGGTTGCTCAAGGGTAATGAGGCGTTCAAGCGGGAAGCGGATGGGTCGTACACCCGCATCAATAACCGGCCGTTTCCTGCTGAAAGCGGCACATTGAATTTTATCGGGTGGGAAAGCACGTCCGGTTTTCTGGCATGGCAACAAAAACCATTCGACCATCCGGTGAGCGGTCGTAAAGTCATTTTCGAAAATGATCGCTCGCTCGCTGCCCCGCTCATCCAGCAAATAGGCAGGCATGTGGGGCAGACGCTGGCGGGGTGGAACAGCAAGATCAGCGACCCTTCGTCCGAGCCGGATAACCCTTCAGAAATCATGGCTAGCACCATGGGGCTGATTGGTGACGACTTCGATGCCGCTGCCGTCCAGTCGCGCAAGCAAGTGGCAGAGCTCACGTCATTGCTTGCGGGCTCAAAGCCTGAGGTCGAACATATCCAGCGTCTGGCCCTGAAGGAAGTGCCTCTACCTGTCGCGAGCGTATCGGCAAAGTATGCAGTGCTTCGGGTCGACCCCGAAGGTTCTTCTGCCTTTGCTGACCTGGGCTTTGGCTACGAGGCCGCACGCATTGTTGCAGAGGCCGGTGATTTGACCCGCAATCGAGGATCGCTGAGTATCGGTGAACCGATCGCGCTCCACGATACCAATGGCAATGTGGTGGGGCGCCTGGAGGCTGTGCATGAGGCGCCGGCATTCACGGGTGAGCGCGGTGTCCTGATCGCGATAGACATGCAGCACGTGGCGCCAGGTGCGCAGGCGGGGGTCATTCGCGAGGGGCTCACTCAGGTTGCGCAATGGATCGTAGACCGGCCGGAAGGCGGCTTGAAGGACGAATACGAAATTGCCGGGGCGGACGGCAGGGCACTGGTTCGTGCCATGATTGACTGCCCTGTTGTGCCCGAGCAGCAGCGAACCGTTGCCTGGGAGGCGCCAGAGCCCTGAGTGAGCCAATGCTGTTACACGTATGGGCGATGGCAAACACTGCAGTGACGCTTTTTGCAACCTGCTTGCTTAGAATGCACCTGTTGCCGGCGATGGTCGGCCAGTCAATCGGTAAGGGTTAGAAGATGAAAATCCACAAATACCAGCCAGGCAGCTTCATCGAGGTCGATGACATGGCGGGTGGTCGCCGTGTGGGCATGGTCTGCAAGGACGGCGTGACGTTTTGGGATTTGCTCGATTCCGAGCGCTGCACGCCGCTGACGATTCATCCTTCCATGAAGCCGCAAGCATTGGGTACCTTGGTCCAGTTCACTCAGGACAAGGGCTTGGCCAGCGCGGCCCAGGCGCTGGTTGCTCACCTGCAGTCATCGGGAGATACGCGACTGACGGAAGACCCGCTGTTTGTCATGCGCGCCCTGTGGTTTATCGCAAAAAAGGCGATCACCGAGGATTTTCCTGATGCGGCGACGCTGTCATGGGCTTGCGAGCAGGCTCGCGCTCAGGAGCAAACGGCTGCGCGCATTCATCAGCTGGCTGCGCAGTACTGCTCTGGTTGAGCTGATTTTTTATGGCAACTTTGCATGTTGAAAAATTGATTTTCGGCGTTTCAACAGGGCCGCATTTCCTGCTCTCGACTGTCAGCTGACCTGCCACCGGGCAAGCGTTCAGTCGGGGCTTGGTGCCTCGGGTGCAGGCAGGTTGGCCAATTGGCGCTCATGCAGCGCCGCGTAGCCATCGACTGTGGCGCGCAGTGTTCGCAGTGAATGCCTCGAAACGGCGCCTGGGCTATGTTGGGCGAGCGCTTCGTAGACACTTTGGGCGTCGAGCTGGTGAATGCCGAAGGCTTCATCCAGGGTGGCCTGCTCTACGGTTTGCCAGTCCACTTGTGTCACCAGTTCATCACGCAGGGCGGCTGCCGCGTGTGTGCCGAAGAGGTGTGCCACGCCGGCTTTTGCTTCCAGCCCTGGCAGGGCCTCAATGCGCGCGCGTATCTCTTCCTGGCGCGCCCGGCGCTCCACAGCCGCATCCGGCGATGCCAGTTCCACCAGCATTTCACCTACATCGGTGAAGCCTTCGCTGGCGAAGATTTGCGCAACCTTGCGTGAGCGCGCTTCTTCTCTGGGCAGGAAGATCGCCATGCCGTTGTTATACGGCTGCGGCAGGTCGCCCCAATAGTGAGTGGCCTTGAAGTCGCGCAGGGCATCGAGTGCATCATTGAAGAACGCATCCTTGTTCACGGCATAGATGGCGTATTCATCGTTCAACTGAGCGGCGGCCTCGGCATCGAGGCCGTTGCGGACCAGGCGACCCTGCAGCGTAACCGGTTGCTGCAACTGCGTGGCGATATGCCGGGCGGCGACGAAGTGGTGCGAGCCGCCGTTGTTGGCCAGGTACAGGCCAACATCCCAGTCGTAGCGCACCATGAAGTCGCTGCCGCCATGCACGATGCCGATCTCCGGCCAGCCCAGGTTCTGCGCAAGCCCCTCCTGGCTCATGTCGCGAGTGAAAGCCTGGCAGGCTTGCTCGGCCATCTGCTGCAGGGAGAAAAACCTGTACAGCTCGGATTTGGAGGCGGACAGGCCAGTTATCTCACCGATGTCACAGGCAAATTCATGCACGGTTTCGGTTTTGCCCAGCCGCGCCAGTGCGGCGATCTGCCGATGCTCGCTGTGGTAATGGCCGTCGCTGGCGCGCCAGCCCCTGACCTGACCGTTCTGTTCGCTGCCCTGGCCGAAACCGATACGCTGCGACCACTCATGCCAGCGCACCACGCTCGATGAGGCAATGACGGCGGCGGTGTCATCCACCCTCATGCGCAACTTGGGAGTGTCGGCGATGACCCGGCATAAACGGGCAGGGATGCCCAGGTCGTCCTTGACCGCTTCCAGAAACTTCGCAGCCAGTGTCCTGAAGCTCATGGCGTGTCTCCTTTCAGCGCATACAGGTTCGCAAGGCGTTACTGGGTGGCGCGCTGTACCGCATCCGCTGCCTTGCGAGCTGTGCTCTTGATGGTCTTCACCACTGTGCGCATGTCGTACGAGCAGCTGATGTACGTGCTGTTGCCATCTTCATACAGCCACAGGTCGTGGTTACCGACTTCTTTCTTGTACTGGCCGAATTCGTCTTTGGGAATGTCGGCGAGCTTGGCCACTGCCTGGATGCTCTCGCCGGTGAATACGCCGGAGTAGGTATCGAAGTCACCTTCACCATTGGAGCCTGGGTGCATTGCAAGCTTGGTCACGGCGCGGCCGTAAACGTCCAGTGGGTTAGGCACGGTGTACTCGCCGTCGGACAGGTCCGAGGCCTGCACGATGGCCTTGCCGTTGGCGGCCTTGACCAGCGCCTCGAATTGGTCAGGGGAAACCTTGCGCTTGCAGGTCAGGGCCTGAGTGATGCGGGCATTGGCTTCGGCCTGATCGATGTTTGCGGCGTATGCCGATGTGCAGGCGAGCGAAACCAGCAGCGGCAGGGCGAGGTGCAGGGCTTTCATGCGTCAGATCCTTCTGGATGACAAATTGCTATTAATTCGTGTTGTTAGAAAAACGTTTTTTATATGCCTGGAGTGTGCGCTACGCCCTGCGCTTGGTCAAGTGAGTGCCTGCCAGTGACGAAGATTCAAACCTTGACGGCAAAAGGCCCCAAATTCATACTCGCCATCAATTTCTACATTTTTCTAACAGGTCATTTTGATAGATGACAGGGTGTCGAACGTTGGCTGGCACGCAGCGGCAGTTCTTCTGAATCTGGCCGCCCGGCTGACCCTTACAAGGAGTTTCCAGGCATGTCCTACGCATTACCTCCACCTGCCGTGAAGCCAGGCTTCAGGGCCGTGGGCGATCGTCGCGCAGCCCTGTGGCTGCTGTCGGTGCCTCTGCTGGTGGCGCTGGTCGCTTTTACCATCGCGGTGGTTGCGACCCTGATGGGTGAAATGGCCCAAGGGTCGCCGCGCTTCTACGCCGCGGCATTGTCCTTTTCAGCCCTGTTGCTGAGCGTCATGTTGCTGCCTGCCTACCTGCTCAGCCTGGGTTGGTACGCATGGTGGACGCGCGGGGGCGACCATCGCCAGTTGCGCCTTGGCCTATGGCTCGCACCGCTGGTGGCGCTGCTGTTCGCCTGGTTCCCGGCCACGCTGGTTCCCGGGCTTCAGCCGCTGGGCCAGGATGCCATGGACCCGCTGCGTACCTACTTGCTGGCAGGCATCCTGGTAATGCTGCTGGGGTATGCCTGGTCGAGCATCGTTTTCGTGATCCTGCGATATTGGAGAGATGTATGAGCACCTTCGTTTCCACCCCTCGCAGGTTGCTGCCGCTGGTACTTGCCGCCCTCTCGGTGGCACTTGCCCCGAAGGCTTTCGCAGGGTTCGAGCTGGTGGAGAGCCCCGCCGCCCCGGTGCCCTATGTAGCACCCTCGGCGCAAGGGCAGAACACCGCGCAAATGCAACAGACCATCAATGCCCTGAACATCGAGATCCAGAGCTTGCGGGTGCGGTTGGCTGCGGCTGAAGCCGACGCCAATGGCAGTCGTCAGGAGCTTTTGGCAATCAGGGCGCGACAGGACCAGATCCAGACTTCGATCAACCACATGACGCTCAATTTTGCGTTCGGCCACTCACGCTTCAGCCCCAGCGCCGAGGATGGCGACGTGCTGGTGCGCTCGGCGCAGGACGCGCTGCAGGTGAAGATCGTGGGCTTTACCGACAGTGTGGGCACGGTGGAGGCAAATCGCCGGGTTGCCTTGCTCAGGGCGCAGGCGGCGAAGATGTACCTGGTTCGGCGTGGCGTACCAGCGGCGAAAATCAGCGCCGAGGGGCAGGAGGGCGACTACATCGCTGCGAATGACACCCCCGCTGGCCGTGCAGCCAACCGCCGGGTTGAATTCGAGTTCTTCGGTCAGTACCACGCGAGCACGGCCCTCGCTCGCTAGGTAGCAAGTGCCGCGCCGTCAGGTCAGGCCTGCAGGCGCATGTTGTCGAGGAACAAGCGTGCCTCGGCGGCAGCGGCGATGGTGGCGTCGGCAGGCGCCTCCCAGGCTACGCCGTTGTAACGCAGGCTGTAGCTTTCGCGGCAGGGGTGAAAGCCGATATGCGCCCAGTCGATATCTTCACTGCCCACCCACTCACCAAGAATCTCTGACCTGGCTACGCCGGCCGCCCGGCGCTTTTCGATCTGCCCGACCACATTGGCGAACAGGCAGAGGTTTTCCAGGTCGATGCTGACCGAGGCAGGGCCGATGTTCAGCACGCCACCGTCATTGCCCGGCGCGGGATGAAATGCACAGTGAAACTGATGGGTCATTGGTACATCCTTGAAGTTTGGGCTGCAAACATACAAAACACGAACGACTGAGGTTTTTGGACCTGTCAGCAGGTTTAAGTTCAGTCTAGTCGAGCCGTTGTGCGGGAGTGGGACCATGTATTCGTTGTGTGAACTCGAGGCTTTCGTGGCGCAGGCCATCAGTGGCGATGTTCTCGCCCAGGCGGGTGGCGGCTTCGTCAGTGTGATGGCCAAGAGTGCGCCGGCCATCCAGAAGGACATTCCGGCAGCTTTCGAGATGTACACGCTGCTGGAGCATTTCCTCAAGTCGCTGCCCATTCGCCAGGCAGCGCTCTGCTTTGACGCGGAAACGCTCGAACTTGAGCCGGGTATTGTCGTTGATCATGACGGGAACAAGGTCGTTGCCCTGTTGCCGATCCAGGCCGGCCAGCTTGGCGAAGTGGCCTTCTGGCTGGCGGACGCGCTGCCCAGCCGGGAGGTCAAGACCCTGCCTGGTATTCTTGCGTTGGTGTTCAGCGTGGAAACCCACGAAGATATAAAACACTTGCTGCCCGAATGGACGGCTGCTTTTTATGTCCAAGGCTTGGCAAGGCACTGTGTGCCGATCCTGGCGCTAAAGTCGGTGCTGGAGGACAAGCGTTTCGGTGGCGATTGGGTAGCGGTTGCGCTGCATCGGCTGGCCAGTTTTGCCTTGCCTCAGGCCGAAGCCCAGCAAGCAGCTGGGAGCGAGGTAAAGACTACGCGTTGAACCCGGCCGACAGTATCGGGTTTGGCATTGACCACAATCTAGCGGCGCATGCTCCGGGAAAGCGCCGATCCGGGGAGATGGCGAAATGGACGATAACTGGGCTGCACGCAAGGGCAACATGAGTCTGGATGGCGGTTACAACGGCTCTGTCCAGCAGGCCATTGCCAACCTCCATGTAGGCCGCGACCAAGGGCGGCAGGAAGGGCTGCAGGAGGGTTATCAGGCGGGCTACCAGGAAGGCTTGGGGCAGGGCCGCAAGGAGGGCTTCAGGAAAGGGCGCTCCCATGGCTATGCTGAAGGCTGGGATGCCGGTGTGGCGCAAGCCAACGAGAAGCTGGAGCCCTTGCGTGGGTATGTGCGCCAGTATTTTGAAGAAACCGTTCAGCTCAGGGCCGAAGCAGAGCGCCTGCGCGAACTGATTCAGCTGATGCACGGACAGATGGCGAAGATGGCGCAGTCGTCAGCAACGCCGCAGGATGACGCGCCCGACCCGACGGTGTGAGTGTTGGCCTGGTAAACATCCAGCCACCAGGGGCGGCAGCAGCTTAGACCTGACGTACCAGCAATTGCCTCAGGTCGCCGGCGCGGCCAAGCGCGCCAAGGCTAAACCGACGGCGAGCGAGTCCGAAGTTGCAGAGCTCAGCACCCTTGGGCTAGGGGGCTGGCTGTTGCGCTTGTGGGGCTGTCGAAGGCGGTTGGAGCGACTCGTGGCCCGGGTTGTCCGGGCCGCCAGCAGCCGGGCCCTCGACGGGCATGCAAACCAAGGCCGTGCGCACCTGGGCGGGGTATTGCTGCATCTCGTAGCCATAGGCGGGCGGCTGCCGCATTTCCGGTGCCTGGCATGTGCCTTCGACCACTCCTTGGCGAGGGGTGGAGAAATCGCAGCGCTCACCTTCGTAGCGGTTCGAGCACGAACGATAAGCTGCAACCGGCGTGACCTGCTTGGGCACCGGCACGTAGATGGTGGTATTGCGCGGTAGCTCCTGCCATTGCTCCTCGGCCACGGGGGCTTCCTGAGCCTGGGCAGCACTCGCCAGAGCCGACATACCGAAGGCCAGCATGAGTGAAATGGTCGCTTTCACAGGTGCCTCCCGGCGTCACATGCCCGGCTCGTAGTCCGAGCCGCTGCGGTTCTTTGGTACAGGGTCGCTGTGGTCCAGCCCGGCATTCACTTCCACGCCGCGCTCTTTCATCTCGCTGATCATGTACTCATAGCCGACCATGAAGTGGGCCAGGTCGTAGCCTGGGTCAGCCTCCTTGATCCTTGAGGTCAACTCGACGATCTCGAGCTTCACCGGGTCGGGCGTCTCGTCGGTGTCCCAACCGTTCGAGCTGGCTTCCAGTTTGTTCAGGTGGAAGGCCTGGCTGAAGGCCTTGCCTTCCACCGTGATTTCCTTGGACAGTTTTTCATACAGGTTCCGGCCACCCAGGCCTTCTTCCAGCTTGCCGTCGATCACCCGCAGGAACTCCAGGTGGGCTTCCGGCGTGGCGGTGATTTCTTTCCAGTTGCTGTACTCGGTCATTCCATTCTCCTTGCGTGGATGATTACGTGCGCCTTCATGGCTCCCTCTGGGAATCGGCTGAGCTGGGGGCTGTCTCAAGGGGTGAAGTCATCGCCCTGTGAAGGGCCCGAAGGCTTGCCGCGAACCAGGCTGACGATGCCTTGCACCATTTCCTTCAGGCGTTCGCCAATACGCTGCATCACTTCCCTCAGGCGCTCCAGATGCGACTGCGTTTCGCCCGCGAAAGCCGGCATGCTGCCCGCATTGCGGTGCATGCTCTCGCTGGAGCTTTCCAGCCGGTTCTTCAGCTTGTCGTAGTGCGGGTTGTCCTGGGTTTCCGGGTTCAGCAATTCTTCCTGGGCGCGCCCGTACTGGCGGGCCCAGCCGGTGAGGGCCTTGTCCATGGCTTTTTTGCTGTTCTGGGCGTCGGGGGACTCACCTACGGCCTGGACGAAGCTTTCGTGCAGGTCGGTGTATTCGCCGTCGGGTTTCATCTTCTCGATCACTTCGGGAACGCTCAGGCCGGTTTGCTCGGCGCGGGTTTCGATCTGCTCGCGCACCTGAGGCAGGCTCCCAGCGTTCCAGAAGGCCGAGTGGGCTTTTTCGTAGTTGGTCGCGGCCTTTTCAACCTGATCTACCCGGTACTCGGAAAGGCGCGGCAACACCTGCACGCGTCCGGTCATTTCTTCGGCCGAGCCGGGCTCAACCGCCGCGCTGTGTTTTTCCGCAGTGGCCGATTGCGCTGAGGGCACCTGTGCATCCTGAACTTGCCCATCCCCACGCAGGGCAGAGGCCAGGGCACTCGCGCCCTTGCCGATACCTTGCATGGCGGCGCCGGTGAGCGAGGCTACGCCCCCCACCAGTTGGGCGCCGCCCCTGAGCAATGATTCGGCACCGTTGGCGTCCCGCGGGTGCTGTGGCTCCTGTTCTGCCGGTTCTGCGGGTTTCGGTGGCTCTGCAGCGTTGCTCGCGTTGTCGAGAAGGGCTGCGTTGATGCGGCGTACTTCATCAGGGTCGAGGGACGATCCTTTGGGTTTCACCTCCCCGGCAACCTTCATGATGGCGTCAAATACGCTTGGGTCGATATCTGGCGCGGCGCCTGGCGACGGCCTGGCGTTTGTTTGCTGGCCGCTATTGTGGGCCTGCAGGGCAGCCGTATCGATCGAATGCACGCTCCAGCGACCTTGTGTCGACTGTTCGCTGCCGGCTTCGGCGCCACCTTGGTAATCCAGTTGCACGGGTTTGCCGACGGCGGGTGCGGTTTCGCGCATGGCCTGTTCAAGGCCTGCCCCCCAAAGGGTCTGTGGACCGGCAGGTGTTTGCAGGGTTACGTAGTAGCTACCCTGCTTGGCAGGGTCGTTTTGATAGGGTGCTGCGCCATGATGGACCAGGATGCCTGCATAACTCCGCCCTGGCTGGGCTGTTTGCCCGGCAGCAGAATCAGCGAAGGCTTGATCAGGCTTATCGAGTTCTTTGGGTTCCATCTGTGTTTACCTTTCGTGGGCGCCGCGTTATTCAATGGATCTGGAAACAGCTCCTCTCTGGGCTCGCTGCTGGGCCCTGTCGGTCTGCATCCGTTGACCTGCCAATTTCTGCGACGCGTAAACGGCAAGCAATGCTTCAACTTTTTCCTTCTTGCGATAAATCGCTTCCGACAAATAATTACCGACACCGACCGCCCGGTTGTAGTCGACCCACAGGGCTCGGCTGGAAACATGGGTGATACTGTTGTTCCACTCGGCATCGCTGAAGCGCCGGCTGGCTTCAGTCGCCAGCATTTCTGAAACCGACATGGTGTCGTAGCCACCGATCGGAGCGGTGGGCAAGGCACCATAGCCATCAGCGTCGGACAAGTACATCGCAGGCGTCTTGCCATCCGCTTCGGCCAGCGCTGCATCGGCGTTGGCTGCTGCCACCTGGACAGGCTCAGCCGTGGAGTCTGGCGCAACCCCGCCCGAAGGTACATTACCGAAAAGGATCTGGTGCTGCGCCTTGGTGTCTTTGCCGAGGATTGGGTAATGCTCGGGGTGACCATCCTGGATGGCGTAAGTTTGGCAGAAATAGGGGGCCGGGTCAGTCTTCCAGCCAATGCCAGCCTGCGGGCTGACCACGGCGGAAGGCAACTGCGCCGGGTTGAATGGCCCTCGGTGAGCATTTTCCCTGAACGCCTTGGCCCTGGCCTCGTCTTTTTTCGTGGTGCCATAGGTGAAGTGCAAGTGCTTCACCATGGACGTACTGGGGGTGTTGCCTGACAGGCCCAGCTGCTGCCCCGGCTTGACCGTGACGCCTTGCTTGATGCCGTTGGCGAAGCCGCTAAGGTGGTAGTAGGCGACGATATCGCCATTGGCCCGCTGAATCAGTATCGCATTACCCGCAGACCTTCGAGAGCCGGCGAAGGTGATCTTGCCCTCGGTGGTGGCATACACCGGTTGCGATGTACCGCTGGTGGAAAAGTCCAGGCCATCGTGCATGTGCGCCTTCTGGTTGGCCGAACCATGGTTGGCCGCGCCGCCACCCCGGAACTTGCCGAAACGACCGGAAACAATTTCCTTGTCGGTGGGGGACACCATGCAGGTGTCCGCAATGGCGCCGTGGGCACACGCCAGCAGGCTCAGGCCGGCGAGGCCGCGCAAGATCGTTCTGTTCATCCCTTGCGCTCCGTCACTGCACGCTCTGCTGTACGTTCTGCCTGGCGGCATTTTCCGCTGCCCGGGTGGTCTGGGTTTGCGCACCCGCGGCAGTTACCGACATGGACACCAGCGAAGCGAGTTGGGCCTCCATGCTTTCGTACTGGCGATATTGTTTTTCCAGTATGGCCAGGTCCAGCGCCTTGATCTTCAAGATCTCGATCAGCGCACCTCGCTCGTTCTGTGCGGCCATGACCCGGGCCCAGCTGTCATATTGAGGCGTATTGCCCGAATAGCGTTTGACCTCGTTGCGAAAGTGCACGGCCAGTGGCAGGTCGGTGCCTGTTTCCGTGCCTTCCACGCCGGAATAGTCGAGCTGGATTGCTTTCAGGCTGGCCAGTGCTGGCGACACCAGCGCATCCTTGCGGGCCTTGGAAAGCGCGTAATCTTCGGTGGCTGCGGATTTGCCTGCCGATGCTGGCACCGGTCCGTCCGGCAGGCCGGCTACGTTATTGACGAACCCGACTTTCGCCTGGTACAGCGGTTCGTTTTCCATGACGGGTTCGAACAGGGTGGCCACGGTCAGGTCGGCGCCCGGCAGCGAGCCGACCGATTCGCACAAGCCTGAATCTGCCTGGTCCTGGGTGCAGAACTGCTTGCGCGCCTTGACCAGTGCAGCCTGGGCGCTGATGGGCTCGGCGTAGGTGCCTGGTGCAGCCACGATCTCGGACTTGACCCGCTGGCGCACTTCGGTGCCCATGTCGGCATCGCGGGCACTGATCAGCGTTCGTGTCGCATAGACCGAGCAAGGCGAAAAGCCTTGGCCGAATTCGCCACCGTAGTCGAAGCGTGACTGCTTGACCCGCTGGGTCTGGGCCAGCACCTTCAGCCCCGTCGCCGTTTGCTGGGCAGCATTGTGCCCAGCTTCCGCTATCTGGTTTGCCGCCAGGGCTTTCTGCTTGGTCAGGATCGCGATGGCCGAGGTCAGGCGCTGGCTCTCGGTTTCAAGCAGGGCCGACAGCGAAGCATCTACCCCGGACACCAGGCCGTTGAGTGTTTGGGTGGCCGCAGTGAATGCCGGCGCTACGGTATTTTCCTGATACTGGGGTGGGCAATAGGCCCAAGCCAGCGTAGAGGTCAGCACAAGCGAAGCACCCAGCGAGACCTTCCATTTGCGCGCTTCACGCGCTGCGTCGAAATCCTTTTTCATGGGCACCTCACTGTACCGACTGCGCTGCTGTTTCAGACAACACTTTCTGGTAGCGCGCTTCCAAAGGGGCGTCCAGGCCGTCAGAGGAGGCGATTACCAGCGTTGCCAGGTTAGCGAGCAGCCGTTGGTTCTGCTCGTACTGCTGCTGATGAATCCAGACTTCGAGGCCACCCATCTTGGCAGCCTCCACCAGCAACCCGCGTTGGGTCTGGCGGGCCAGGTTGCCCGACCATTGCTGCGCTTCCTTGCCACCGAAGTACTGGTTCACGCGCAGCTTGAGCACTTCATTGGGGGACTTGCCGCCGAACTCCGTGCTGCGGGTGTTGGCGGCATTGATCATCGACAGGCTGTAGGCCGGTACAGACAACATCGAGTCCTTGCGGTTTTTCTGCACCATGTAGGTTTCGCCGGCGGGCGTAGCGCCAGCGGCCTTGACCAAGGCTTCGTCCGGGGGACCGATCACGTGCTGGATGTAGGCGGTACGCGCTTCGGTGGCCAGCGAGTCAGCATCCGCGGCTTCGAACAGCAGGGCGGCGTTGGTGTCGCCACCGGGTAGCGTACTGAGCGTGCACAGCCCGGCGTCTGCCTCTGCGGCGGTACAGAACTTGTCGCGGTGCTCTTGCAGGCGTTGCTGCATCGCCTTGCCTGTGGAAGCCACCAGGCGACCTGGAGAGGCATCCAGCTCACCGACAGCTGCCTTGGCCTTGGCTGCCATGCTGGTGAATGCGATGTCCATCGACTTGTTCTTGATCACGGTGCCGCAAGGGTCGAAACCTTGGCCGGTGGCTGCGTTGAAGTCGAGGTAGGCCTTGGTCGCGGCCGCGTTCTGTTGCTGCGCGCGGCTGGCATTGATCAGTTGCTCGGCGGTTTGCCTGCTGTTGTCCGCGACCACACTCGCTGACAGTGCTTCCTGCTTGGTGGCTACGGCCACGGCCGAGATGATCTGCTCGAACTTTATGGTCATCTGGTTACCGAAGGTCGTGCCGAACGTGGTGATGTTGGTGCCCACGGATGCTGACAGCGCGCTGATCTGCGCAGCGGTCCACATCTCGGCAGGGCCGAAACCGTAAAGCGCCCCGTAGGAAACACCCGAGAGCATTGTCGAACCCACGACAATGCTGGCTAGCTTGAGCCGAAAATTCATATCACTGCCCTGTGAGCATTGGCACGCGACGGTCCGTCACCTGCCCTACGAGAGAGTTGGCAGCCATCGCGGTCATGGCCGAGGCGGCGAGTTGCTGCGACTGGGCAGCATTGCAGGCGACCGTGGTGCAGTCGATGTATGCTTCCGCACGTTGATCCGTGATCATGGCGGTATACGCATACGCTGCGGTCTCGCCTTCCGGGGCGAGGGTCATTTCGCTGAACGGCCCGGCGTAGTCCACATCCCAGCCCTGCATGCCGTTGGCGTTGAGCGTGCACATGCCCTGCCTGGCTTCGGACACGCTGCAGTAGTTGTCGCGGTGCATGGCCAGGGTCTCACGGTCGGCCACTGCCCTAGAGCCCACCCGTTGCGAGGAATAGGTTGCCATCAGCCGCGCTGCGTCCTTGTCACGCTGTGACACCGCTTCGACCATCAGCTTGCCCTGCTGCTGGGCAATGCACTTGCTGGTGACCGGTTGCCCCACCGCGGAGTCGAACGAGGTCACGGCCGCCATCGCCCGGTCGGACATCTCGATGGCGCCAACTGCGTTGGCAAGCTGCTTTTTCGAATCGTTGTCCATTTGCGAGATCACGTTGGCGGACAACGCGGTCTGCTTGACGGTCACCGACCAGGCACTCATCTCGCTCTGCATGGTGCTGATGAATGTCAGCACCGAAGCCCAGGTCAGTGCTTGGGCCGGAAGCGCCGTAGCGCCCAGGCCTAGGCCAACGGCCAGAACTGCCGCGACTTTCTTCATCTCCAGCCCCCTTAGTTGAACAGGCCTGCAGCCGAGCCGGACGACCCGCTGGCTGACCCGGACGACGAACGGCTGGTATTGCTCGAAGTTCTCGAAGATGAGGTGCTCGCTGCGGGCGCCACGGTGCGGGTGGTGGCTGCACTGCTGGTGGTGGTGCCAGTACCGTTACCAGTGCTGGCGCCGCCGCCGAAGTCAGTCTGGACGTAGTTGAACGGGTTGACGTCGACGGTGTAGGTGGCCTCGTAGCCGGCGGGTGTGCTGTGGTAACTGCTACCCAGTTCCGGGTCGAGTGTACTCATGCCCTTGCTGACCAAGCCATTGGTCAGCCCGTTCAGGTCCGCCAGTGAAGTGCCGCTGCTGACCTTGCCGATCGCCTGGTTGATGGGACTGGTGACCATCGAAGAAACCTGCTGTATCGCCGTACAGACCTTCTTCTGCGCGTATTTCAATACCGCTTGCTGGGCTGCCGCGAAAATGGAGCCCAGGCTCGGGATCGAGCCGGAGAGATCGAACAGGCTGCCCAGGCCCCCAAAGCAATCCGCGGTGGCGCTGAATAGCGACTCGACATTGGGCGTTGCGGCAGCCAGTTCAGTATGGATTCTCAACGCGTCGTTGATGGAGGCACCGATCGTCCCCTGCTTGGTGCCGTCGGCGCAGTCCTGCGCATCGGCCTTGATGGCCTCGGCCACCACGGAGCTTTGCTCCGAGAGCAGCGTACTCGACGAGGAGCCCAGGCTGCTGGTGGCGGCGAATGCCGGCCCGGCCAGCAATAGCCAGGCACCCAGCACACCACCCATCACCGCGCGCTTGCCCACAGATTTGCCCACCGCCACAGCGACAGGGTTCAGTCGTCCGTCATACATCTGCGTAACTCTCCATGATCTGTGAAATCTCGCGCAGCCGCTCGGCAGAGAAAATCTCGCTGAGCAGGTGAGCTTTGCTGAAGGCATCCAGCCGGCGGCGAAATACCGTGAGGTCAGCGAGTTGCGACAGGTCGCCAGCCAGCAGCGGCGCCAGCGCACCGCTAAACGCGTCGTTGTGTTGCGCGACATAACGAGTTAGGTACATGCAGCGCGAAGAGGTGAGGTGGGCCAGCAACTCGGCAAATGCCTGTGGAACCTGATGCAGGACGCGTGCATAGGCCCGGACGAACGACTGCAGCTCCTGCATCAGCAACTGGATCTCGAACTGATGCGTCGAGGCATCCTCTTCGAAGTCCACCGTCCAGCGGTCCAGGCGGTCCATGCTCACCAGAAACTTCACCAGCTGGGCATTGCGCGACGATTTCGCGAAATGACCAAGGACGCCGTGTGCCGTGAGGTCCAGCGAGTCGATGGGCGGTATGTGCGCACCGGCGGTTGTGTATTCGTCCATTCCCTGCACTCGGTTAAAGCATACTGAAATACGCTAAACTGCATCCTTTTTTTAATTCTGTATCAAAAATGCTGGCGTATCAACTTTTTGACACGTGAATTACAAGAGCGCAATGTTGGCAAATAGCCACTGCGCAGCAGGTGGTTCGCGCCTGATCATTCAATTGGATGCCTTGATTGGCGTGGCTTGCGCAGTGGGATGGTGGCCGCTGATAGGCCACAGACCTTGCTCATTCGGGAGCGGCTCGCGGCGCGTAACCAGCGGCTGGTGCGCAGGGTTTACGTGAGGTGGGAGAAGGGAGGCCTCGGTCAGGAGGAGGGGGGGGCTGACCCTACGGCGTGATCGCCAGCCTCAGAGACTCTGCATGATTCGGCATTTGGGAAATGCCGGGCAGCCCCAGAATTGCTGGCCTGCCTTGTTGCCCGACTGCGAATGAATTTGCTGCCTTGGGTGGCGTTGGCCGGCATTGCGGTCTTGAACGACCGAGATGAACGCATGATCAATCTGAGTGGTGCCGTTTGGGGGTACCAGAGTGGTGTTGTGCAGTCTGCGATAGACCTGCTCGTCCAGCTTCAGCCAGACGAAGTAGCGCACCAGCAGCTCGCCAAGATACCCCTTGGTCGCTGCGGACTTTACCGAAATTGACGTGATAGCACGATGGAATTGCTCAGCATCGAAAATAAATGAGGTGATTTCTCATTCTCGTTCGGCCTGTGGATAAGGCCGGAATACAGGCCAGTTGCCGACCCTCCACGGAGCTAGAGAATGAGTTCGACACCGGTACCACAGCGCCATCCATTGAATCGTGCCTTGCACGCAGCAATTCTGGGTTTGGTAGTGAGCAGCTATGCATTGCCGTCGCTGGCGCAAACCTCGGGCGCTGATCAGAACACCCAGATGCAGCAGTGGAATATCCCTGGCGGCCCATTGGCGCCGGCGCTGGACCGCTTTGCCCGTCAGGCAGGGATCAGCCTATCCTTCGATGCGCAGAGCGTGGCAAATCGCACGACCCAAGGCGTGCAGGGCAGCCTGGCGCCATCGGCAGCACTGTCGACGCTGTTGCAGGGTACCGACTTGCAGGTCGAGCAGCAGGGCCCGAACGCCTACCTGGTCATCCCCCAGGCAAAGCCTGCCGGCCCGCTGGAGCTGGGCGCGACCGAGGACTACCGCCTGGCGCCTGTCATCATCAATGCCAAGGTCAAGGCCAGCGCCGACGATGACGCCAACTCGGTGGTTGCCAAGGAGCTGTGGGTTGGGGGCAAGGTGGCGACCAGCATCCTCAACACGCCCGCGTCCGTGTCTGTGGTGACCAACAAGGAAATGCAGCAGCGCAGCGTCAGCACCACCGAAGAGGCGCTGCAGTACACCCCCGGCGTGGTCAGCGACTACTACGGTTCGGACGACCGCAACGACTACTTCCTGATCCGCGGCTTCCAGGCCACCACCTACCGAGACGGCCTGACCCTCAGCTCGATGCGCGGTGTGCGCGAAGACCCTTACGCCTACGAGCGTATCGAAATTCTGCGGGGTGCCAACTCCACCCTGTTCGGCCCGGCAGACCCGGGTGGCTCGGTCAACTTCGTGACCAAGCAACCACGCTTCGAGAAGTTTGGCCAAGGCTACGTCACCTATGGCTCCTATGACCATGCCGAAACCGGGATCGATGTAGGCGATGCGCTGAACGACGAACAAACCCTGGCCGGCCGCTTCACGGCCAAGATGCAGAACAGCGACCGCGAGTACGACCATTCGCAGGACGATAACCGCTTCGTGATGGGCGGCCTGACCTGGGCGCCGACCGACTTCACCTCGGCCACGGTGGTGCTGGATTACCTGAAGACCAACAGCTCGCCGAACAGCGGTGGCTACCCACTGGACAAGGAGTACGACCGCAGCGACTTCTACGGCGAGCCCGGCTACAACTTCCACGATGTCGAGCGCACCAGCCTGAGCGGCAACATTACCCACGACTTCGACAACGGCTTCACCCTGCGCAGCAACCTGCGCTACAGCGAGCTGACCGATGACTTTGGCTACGCCTACCTGAGCGACAACGCCTCGCGTGTTGGCACCACCATTCCACGCTACGTCTTCGGCACCGACAGCGATGCCGACCAGCTCAATGGCAACCTGATGCTGCAGTACGATGCCCAGTTCGAGCACATCGACAGCAGCACGCTGGTGGGCGTCGAGTACCTCGACTCGACGACCAAACAGAGCTCGGTCTACGGCCTGGCGCCTTCCATCGACATCGCCAACCCGGTATTCACCGGCGTGCCCGGCGGCATCACGCCCTATACCCGCAAAAAGAATGACGCCACCACCAAGGCGGTTTTCCTGCAGCAGAACCTGTCGTTCTTTGACCGCGTCATCGCGACCGCAGGCGTGCGCAATGACTCGATGGACCTGTCGAGCAAGGAATACATCGGTGGCGAGCAGACGGAAAAGGACAACTTCTCCGAAACCTCCTACCGCGCGGCACTGACCTATATCGTCAACGATGAAGTGTCGACCTACGTGAGCATGGTGGAGTCCGTCTCGCCCCCGCAAGTTGGCGTTACCCCGCAGACCGGCAAGCAATACGAAGTGGGCATCAAGTACTCGCCCATGGGCATGGACGCACTCTTCTCCGCCGCTGTTTACGACCTGACCCAGGAGAACGTCACCATTGCCGTGGTGTTGCCAAGCGGCATCATCGAGCAGCAGACGGTGGGCGAGTCACGCGTGCGTGGCCTTGACCTGGAAGCCAAGGCACAAGTCACGCAAGACATCAGCGTGATTGGTGCTTACTCCTACATGGAGTCCGAGGTGCTACGCGGGTCGCTGTATGACGGCTCTTCCTTGAAGGGCAATGAATTCACCACTGCGCCCAAACACACCGCATCGCTGTGGAGCTACTACGACATACCTGGCACTGACGTGAGCGTCGGCCTGGGCGCGCGGTATGTGGGGGCGTACTACATGGATGCTGCCAATACCAAGAAGAGCGATGGGACCACGTTGTTTGATGCGGCGCTGAACTACAAGATCGCCAAAGGGACCGACCTGGCGCTGAATGTGAGCAACCTGTTTGACGAGCAGCATGTGGTGGGGTCGGGGACGGCGAATTACTACAACCCGGGGCGTGAGGTGACGGCGAAGGTGAGTTATAGCTGGTAAGGCGGGTAGGGGGCACGGGCTTCGGCGTTGTTCGCGAGTAAGTTTGCCCCCACAGTTGTGCCAAATCTGAGGGGCAACTTGCCTTGCTCAAAGTCTGAAAGTTTGCGCGATCACTGTGGGAGCGGGCGTGCCCGCGAACACCGGCACAGCCGGTGCCAAACACCGGGTCGCGTTCTTTGCGGGAAGGCCAGCTCCCAAGGTTCGTCCCGGGTGAGGCTTTCAGGGGCTAGCGTGTAATGCCTCGTTTGGGATCATCCAGCATCAGCAGAATAATCATCGGAGCCAGCTTGCCGAGCAGGTTGGCGCAGCCCCGCTGCTTATCTCGGTTGACACTGCGAAGAGCTAAGTGTCAGTACTTCATCAACCACGGCTGCAGTTCCTGGAGGTTGCTTACCACCAGTTGCTGAGCCTCGGGCAGTATCGCCATGTTGCGGTGGTCGATCTGATACCGCTGCAACACATATTTCACCAACGCCCTGCGGCTGGGTACTACCAATTGCCCATCCGTCATGCCGAAGTCCGTTTCGATGATTGCCTTCTGCGCCGCGTTCAACCGCCCATCAGGCTCGAAGATGACGGGCACTTCCACATTCCAGTCTTCATCCTGCTCACGCGTGTTTGGCGATGCGTCGAGCAAGTCCGGCTGCCCGCGCAAGCGGCTCAGCACGAAGTCGCGGTACTGGCCGTTCTTTTCGCAGTAAGCCCGTACGTGCCAGCGCATGCCGGTGTACACCAGCGTGTGCGGGGCGATCAGGCGTACGTCGACGTTGGGGGTGTTGAAGGACACGTATTCGGTTTCCAGGCGCAGGCCTTCACGGCAGGCCTTGAGCAAGGGGCGCAGCACCTCTGGCCGAATTGGGCGATCGGGTACTTCCAGCACACGGGTGTGTGCATAGGCCAGTGCCAGCCCGTCGATGTGCGGGGCGCGCTCATTGTTCTGGTACAGCAGGTGCAGATAGGCGCTGGCGCTGTTGTCGATGAACCGTGGCTCGAACTGCTCGCTCGGTACATAGCCCTTTATCTGCTTGTCATACGTCAAGTTTTCGGGCGCATGCTCGGTGATGTAGGTATTGATGTCCTTCGAAGCCTGCTGGCGGCTGATGCCAAAGCTCTGCATCAGGTGCCCCGTGGTCAGCCGGCCTTCCCACCAGGCAACGGTCTCGATCAAACGATAGCGAAGTGCCAGGTCCCAGCGTACCTGCTCGATGGATTGCTTGCGTTTCATACCCTCTCCATGTGCGCGATTACTTTACCTGTATAAGTCTACATTCTAGACGTGTAGTTTTTCATTACATAACTTTGGCTCGCCTTCGGAATGCATCGGAGGCATCAAAGGACATGAACATGACGATGCCGGAAGTGATTGCGACGGGGGCCTTGGTGGCAATGGGGATCATCCTGCTGGTGCTGATCCAGCAAGGGTTGAAGCTGGGGGAGCTTGGCAAGAAGGTGGAGCACTGCCAGCGGGATTTGCGTTGGCTGCAAATTTGGGAGATGGAAAACCGCGAGCTGCGGTCAGCGTTGCGGGCGGAGCGAGAGCATGTTGCACAGTTGCAGCGCAAGGTGGTCATTTTGCAGGACATGGCTGTGACACAAGGCCGTTAAGGGAGGCTTTTGAATAGGCCGCTGCTTGGGCAGGTGCAGTGCTGAATGCCTACGGAACGGTTTAAAACCGATTTCACCTGGCCCGGTGGAGACTTACAATCAAATGATGGCATTATGCCTCATCAGCCATGCGGCTTCTTGAGCGCTAAGGGCTGCTGCAGCCCTGCGCGGGGCACGGACCTTTAGCGGCGAAGCCAGTATCGGGTCGTGTGAGACCCTGCGCCAGGCGCCACGTTGACCGCCTTGATACCCATGCTTCGCTTTTGCGGGCAGTTGGCAAACCATTTTACGAACGGAATCCGGCATGACCACTGAAGTAGTAGAAAGCAGCTCGTCGTTGATGAAGATGGTGGAAGCCATCGCCATTAGTCCCCAAGATGCGCGGGAGCTGGTCGCCCAGTACCAGGCGCAGGCGCGCAAGGCCTCGCCGTCTGCCTCGGAGCAGAAAATCGAGGACACGGTGGTCGACAAGATTATCAGCCGCTACTCAAAATTGGCCGCCACCTCTGGTGCTGCCACTGCACTGCCGGGTGTTATCCCGGGTATCGGAACTGCGGTGAGTGCTGTGGGCGGCGGGCTGGCGGACATTTCGGTGTGCATGAAGCTTCAGATTGATATGACGATGTGCCTGGCGGTGGCGATCAACGGGAAGATGTCCAATGAGGACGCCAAGCACATGTCGTACATCATCGCCCTCTATGGTTCGCTGGAGCAGATGGGGACTACGGGAACGACCCGAATCGCCAGCAAAGCCGGGGTGCGGATGGTCAAGAAGTACCTCACGGGTCCGGTTTTGCAAGTGATCAAGGATTTGTTCAAGAAGATCGGGATTACGTTCACCCAGAAGGCTGCCGCTAAAGTAATTCCTTTTGGGATTGGGGTTGTAGTGGGTGGCACGGCGAATTATGCGCTGACGAAATATGTGGGGAAGACTGCTCGGGATACGTTTCGGCTGAGCCTTAAAGAAGAGGGCGTTATGGAGTGAGGGTTGGGGTTTGGGTAAACGGTTAGAGGCGTGCTGGTCGGGGGGGGGGCTGGCTAAAGGCTGGGTGTCGGCTTGTGTAGTATTTTTTGGTGTCTAGTGCCGGGGGGCATTTAAATTAAATAAGCAGCCTGTTTATCCATATGAGAAATATCGATTTGCTGCTTAAGATGGAATACCAGTTGGAATGCTCAAGGCGACACTTACATCATATGTCGAGTGTCTGTTGGGGCGATTTTTGCCAAAGGTCTGATTTTTTGTTGTCTGCAACCGGGTGATACGCATCCCTTGCGGTGGCCGGCCATAAATTCGTAGCTTCGCCAGCCGCTCGGCGGAGTTGACTCTGTAGCCCTCGCGCGCGTTGGCAGCACTGCAATTGGATAGCATTTGCTGAGCTGTTTACCATTGATCGAGAGCCTCTGAAACCTAGCGCAAGGTGCTTTCAGAAGGCCTCCAAAGGAATTTCTGGGCTCAGCGTTGGCCGAGCGTACCTCAGCGAGCATCCCAATGAGGAAGCTTAGCAAGCTAAATGCTGGCAGTTTGTTCTGCCTGCTGGCATGCTCTGGGCCGCGCATCAATAGTGGTAACCGTGCCAAGGAGTGTGATCGTGGGTCCGGAGAGCAAAGCGAAAGCAGTGCAACTGCATGTGTTAACAAAATATGGTGTATTGGCGGATTTTTCCGAACTGGAAGATGCCGCACTTGATCGTGCACTCAAAGCGAAACTGCAACCAGCGGTTGCTTATGATCTCACTTTTGCCGCTTGGTGCGATAAATTGATAGGTCAGGGTAGGCGCGTGCCGGTGGCTCGCTTCGATGCGCCGGTCCCAGGGCAAACCAAAGTCTCGAAACTCGCTGCGGGTTATGAACTCTCCATGAGTATGAAGGCGCGTGACAAGCAGCTTCAGGCTAGGCTCAAAGCTGCCCAGCTAGAAGTCGTACAGCTGCGGACTGAGCTAGAGGAGCTTCGGGAGGCTAGGGCGAGTGCTCCGTTGGTGGGTTCTGGAGTCGAGTTTGACACTGACGAGGATGATCTAGACGTCGCTGCAGCATCCAGAGTCGAAGCGCAATCCCTAGTAAGGTCCCTAGGTGGAGAGTATTGGGAGAGACTAAGGGGCTGGGCTATTGATAAAGACCTTATTTCTACCCAAGAGGATGGAGTTTTAAAGGCCTGCTCATCTATTTCTGATCGCTTACCATCCGGAGAGCAATGTGAACTGATCCTCATGATATTAAAAAGATGTAGAGGCTTAGGGTATCTTGATAGAGATGAGCCCCTCCGAATAAAAATAAATACTTTGATGCGCGAGCATTGATTGACAGATGCGTTTTCGATAGGTGTCTCACTGTCGGAAATGTTTTGTTCCGTTGTGTAGTGATGATTTTTGAAGGTGTTTTAGGGGCGCGGAAATTAGTACTTCACACGGGAGTGTAGTGCCAGCTAGATACTCCCGTGTCAGCTTAGTTGATAAGGCTAGCTAGGTTGGCTGATTGGGTTCTTTGAGGTCCCTTCCTTCTGTTTTTTTGAGTTTCTCCTTGGCCGCCAATATGCGGTCCTTCATGATTCGTGCAACCGCCTCGAAAACAGGGACGGCGACAGAGTTTCCGAATTGACGGTAAGCTTGAGTGTCGGAAACCGGAATGACGAAGTTGCTTTCTCCTGGCTTATCGAAACCCATCAAGCGAGCACACTCTTGGGGAGTTAACCGGCGCGGCCTGTTCATCTGATTCAGCGCACTGTCAAATTCAAGATTGTATGAAAAACCACGATCGACAAGGATTTCGGAGCCGTCCTTGTGGTAACGAGCAGATAATGTGCGCGCTACATCATTGGGGCCGGTTAGGCCGAAACCGAAACCATTGCCCTTTTCCTTATGCTTTTGGGCATATCTGTAGAGGTAGTCCCAGAGCTTAGGTGTAAGGATATATTTACTGTCAACGTCCTTGTCCAACAGCTCACCAAACGAGGGTCTTGTCGCTGGCTGGTACTTGGATATGTCCTTTAGAGTGAAGCCGTGATGGACATCAAGATCACGACGAAAACCTACTAAAACAATTCGCTCCCGATGCTGAGGTAAGAATTTTGAAGCATCAATCACTTTAGGGTCAGCCCCTTTGGACGCATCAACATCAGCTACCTCATAACCGAGCTCATCCAGCGTCTCACAAATGATCCTGAATGTCTTACCTTTGTCATGGCTCTTGAGGTTCTTGACGTTCTCGAGGAGGAAGGCTGCAGGACGCTTGGCCGCAATTATTCGTGCAACATCGAAGAAGAGTGTACCTTGAGTTTCACACTCAAATCCATGCTTTCGACCCAGCGAGTTTTTTTTAGATACTCCCGCTAGGGAAAATGGTTGACAAGGAAAACCAGCCAAAAGCACATCATGGTCTGGTATTTCAGCATTAATATTACGGTATGCCTCTGCCTCGCTGATCTCCGGTTGGTCAGAGAGTGTTACAGATCTAATGTCGAGGTTGAAACGATGGCGAGAAGGGTCGCAGTAGTGGTTGGCTTTGTAGGTCCTAACCGCATACTTATTCCACTCTGAGGTGAACAAGCATTCGCCGCCGATTTCCTCGAAGCCCTTGCGAATACCACCAATGCCCGCGAATAAATCGATGAAGGTAAAGGAGCGCTCTCCTTCAATTTTTTGGGGTAGCAGCCCGCTCAGGCGCGCGTGCTCAACGTACGATAGCTTGGGCGAAGCTTTACCCTTGTGCCAGCGGTTGATGGTCTCGCGACACCAATGCCCAGGGCTGGCTTCATTGAGTATTTCCGCCAAGAATCCTTGATCATAGATCTCAAGAAGCTGCTGCAGGAGGGCCAAATCATTACCGGCATGACTGGAAGAAGGGATCTCCTCTGTGCCAAGCACGTCGGGGTGAGGAGGCTGTTGTCTTTCCGCGAAATTCATAGGGGCTCTGCTGGGTCAGATCTGTGACGAAGTATCACTATTCTATCCCTTTGTTCCTCAATGTGAAGAAATTTTGGGAGAATCGTCCGGAGCTATGATCTGCGCCGGTTTCCAGTTATGTGTGCATACGTACAGTATTCGGCGTGTTGGCTATGGTGCCAACAGGGTCTTCCATTCTGGTCTGGTACGCGTTGGTAGCCTGATCTCCCGGAACGGCTTCCTGAACCTTCCCGTACAATAGGCACCGAAAGCAGATATCTATGCATACATGGTACTGACATGGACACGGTGGATACGGCTACTCGCTCGAAAATGATGTCTGCCATACGTGGTAAGGACACCGGACCGGAAATGATCGTGAGGCGATTCCTGCACGGACGTGGTTACAGGTACCGTGTTCATCGTAAGGATCTTCCCGGTAACCCGGACATCGTTATTCCTCGCTTGAAGGTCTGCATTTTTGTCCACGGGTGCTTCTGGCACCGCCATCCGTACTGTCCTTATGCAACCACACCTAAGACAAGGCCCGATTTCTGGAGCGAGAAATTTCGCAAGAACGTGGCTAGGGATCTGGTCAACATCGGCGCTCTTGAAGCTGGGGGCTGGCATGTCCTGATTATCTGGGAGTGTGAGCTGAAGAAAGGTCACGACGCACTGGACTGCTTGGAGCACAAGCTCCGGCTGCTGTCTCTTGGTTAAATCTCACGCATCGTTCCGACGCCAGCCTTAACGTGGCCTAGGTGAAATATTCATAAAAAGGTCAGAGAGTGGGTTGGCCTGCGATGGCAGAGTGCAATTATACTGGGGCGAATTGTCGTCTCGAGCGTAGGCTGAGGCGCAACGAATAGATGGTATAGGCCCGCCAAAAAGGAATCGATGTGAACGATTTGATAAACGAGCCCGATGCACCCCGACTGATTTTCGGGCTGAGGGATACAGGCTACAACGTCAGAACTGCCGCCGCAGATATCATCGACAATTCCATTGCAGCGAAGGCAGACAATATCAATGTCGAGATCACTCTGCGGCAAAACGGCCGGAAGCTGGTCTACTTTGGTGACAATGGCGAAGGGATGGATGCGCAGGGTATTCATAGGGCGATGCGTTATGGTGCACCCGAGCGTGAGAACCTCGAAAGCCTCGGTAAGTTCGGACTTGGCCTGAAGACTGCGTCCAGTTCTGTTTGCCTTAAATATACGCTGATTTCTCGCAAGGGCCCGGACCAAGAACTGGCAAAGCTTGCATGGGATCTTGATTACGTTGCACAACAAAAAAAGTGGGAAATGCTCAAGGAGCCGGTCACTCCAGACGAACAGGAGAGGTTCGAAGAGCTGTGCGGAGATAAGGGAACTCTTTTGATCTGGGAGAAGTGCGACAGGATCCTGACGAAAGAGTATGAGCCGGGCTCGGCAAAGGAACAGGCTGCAATCAAACGTTTAGCTGAAGGCTTGGTTAAGCACCTATCGCTTGTGTACCACCGATTCTTGGATACGACGGACGATCGGGAACGCGATGTCTCGATTTTCGTTAACCAGATTCCAGTCGAGCCATGGAACCCTTTCTACCCTGCCCGATCAGAGCAGGTCCTTGCTGAAAAGAAACAAAAGCTCCTGGTAGAGATGCCCGACGGGTCTGAAGAGATCGCGAACATTCGAGCATGGATCCTGCCCCATCGCAGTGACATGTCAAAAGATGAAGAAAAAGCTTATGCGCGTATCTCCAACCGTGCGCAAGGTTTCTACGTCTATCGTGAAGGTCGTCTGATTCAGGACGGAAGCTGGATGGAAGTCTTTGGCGCACCTGAGCCGCACACCTCACTTCTCCGGATTGAGTTTGATTTCGGTCACGAGCTTGACGATGCTTTCCGGATCGATGTGAAGAAGTCGCGGATTCTTTTCCATCCGGATCTAGAAGATGGTTTGCGTGAGCTGCTGCAGCCGATCTATCGAGAAGCAGGAAAGCGTGCAAGAAGGCAGACTCGTGAGCAGACAAATGTTCATCAGATTGACCACACCAGCGCAAACAAGAACATTGCGGATACGGGTAGTGCCAGCAAGGCTCAGGTGACATCTGTCGACCCTGAAACCCAGTCTGCGGTCATCTCAAACAACATGGGGCCGAAAATCAAACTCAAGCTTGCCGTCCAGAGCAACGTGAGTGCAGAGACCGTGTTTGTCGATGCTGTTGAAGACATAAATACCGGTGAACTCTGGCAGCCTGCCTTGCGAAGTGCGGGTGATAGCGGCCATATGCCCGCAGTGCTGCTTAACAAGCATCATGATTTTTACCAAAAGATCTATAAACGTGCCGCTGCCAACGGCTTCGCAGTGGAAGGTATGGATTTGCTTCTCTGGGCGTTTGCCGCTGCAGAGCAAAACAATACAAACGAAGAGCTAGAGCCAATTTTCGAGGATATCCGTAGTGAGATCTCTAATAACTTACGGAAGCTGCTGCGCAATGTCGCCGATCCCGACCCCGCGGATCTGCTGACTGAGGAAGAAGACTGATCAATGATCGCAGGGAAGAAGGATCTCATTCTAAGAGAGCTGGAGGAGGGGACCGGGGCGGCTATTGCTGCCGCGGTTGACGACAGCGGGCTTCGCTCGGGGCTGCGAATATGGTTCGCAGATCTTGACCAGAAGCACGGGCCAGTTGCTGAACTCAAGCCTTACGGGTTGAAGGGGCATAGAGTCAGTCTATCTTTTGGTAGCTTTTCGGGGGAGATCATCGGTCAGATTAGCAGAGCATCCTCCGAGGACGTTCAGCTTGCGCGTGCACTTATCGCATCGATTCGCTCCGATATTGCAGTCGAGATCGCCGGCCAACGAGTCGCCGACTGGACCGTCACATCTGGCTCTTTCCAGATTACCGCACGTATTCGGGATCAAGATGATCCGCATGAGGACGCCGCTATAATTGCCACTTGTCGGGACGTGATTGTTCCGATGATGGCTGCAATGGCTGAACTTATCGGATATGACGTCATCGAACCACAGATCGATGATGAAACTCCGGCGTTTGAAGGTGCCATTCTTAAATCTGTTGTACGGCGGAGAGAAAGGAATCCGCGCAACAGGCTCCTATGCATTCGTATCCACGGAGAGCGCTGCATTGTTTGTGGGCTTGAGCCGAGGCTAATTTATGGGGAAGCAGGCTCTATTATCGAGGTCCACCATCTTGAGCCACTTTCATTGCTAGTTGAGCCCCGTCCTTATGACCCCTGTACCGATCTAGTACCACTTTGCCCCTCATGCCATCGAGCTCTTCACACGAGACGTCCCGTACCTTTAAGCATTGAAGAGCTGAAAAAAATCAGGAGCAGTTGTAATGATCAAAGCCAATGAGCTTCCAGAGAGCTTCGAGGAACTGCTGGCCGATCCACCGGAAGATTTCGTGCTTTCAGAGAGCTTGATCGAGCCTGTAATGATCATTGGCAAGGTTCATAACCGCATTGTGGCGCGGCTCGGAGGAGCCCGTATTCTGAGAGGGGTCAGATATTTGATTACTGCCCCCAGCAATCGGCATGCATGGGTGTTGGACGAAGCCAAGATACGGCCTCTCCCGAGAGATGCAGTTTTAATTTTTGAAGAAATGCTAAACGGTGTCTCCTTCGACAACCTATCTTATAGTCAAGCCGTCAGCTTGGCCCGCAGTGTTGACGCACTCATGCAGGTTGAAGTAGAAGCGGACCTGTTGCAAGTTGGAGGCGCTGCAGCCAGTAGCCTAGACAGCGAGATAACTATCCCGGGCCTCACGGCAAAGCTCTTCCCCTACCAATCTCGTGGAGTCCAGTGGATGTGGGACACCATAAGACTTACAGGTGGTTTGATTCTTGCCGACGAAATGGGCCTAGGGAAAACCCTTCAGATCATTGCCTTATTGCTGATGGACCCTCCATCTGCAGAATCACCAGCGCTAATTGTTTGTCCCACCAGTTTAATTGCCAACTGGGTGCGTGAGCTCGAGCGCTTTGCACCTGGTATCACGGTTATGGTTCATCGAGGCCCCAGCAGAGCTGGAATTTATCGGGAGCTCCAGCGAACAAATATCGTTGTTACAACCTACGATACAATGGTTAACGATATCTCAATCATTTCCTCGTTTGAGTGGTCTTGGTTGATTTGCGATGAAGCGCAGGCTATCAAGAATCCTGACTCCAATCGTAGAAATGCAATCACTTCAATTCCCCGTCGGCGAACGATACCGATGACTGGTACTCCCGTGGAGAACAGCCTTCTGGACCTGTGGTCACTCACAGATTTCGCGATCCCCGGCATACTCGGCTCGCGGAGCGAATTTGAAGCGTCATATCCAGATAGTCTGGAGTCTGCTCAGAGTGTGGGGCGCTTCACTGACCCTATCATTTTAAAACGAAGAGTAGCTGATGTTGCGGGTGATCTGCCCCAGCGTATCGACATCGATCTCCCGCTTGAGTTGGACGATCTGCTTGCTGATCACTACCTAGATGTGCGGCGATCTACGCTTGAAAAATACCCGGTAGCAGGAGCTTTGGTTGCGACGCTGCAGCTGCAGCTAGTATGCGCACATCCTTGGTTGCGCCAGAACGATGTAGATCCGACCGACGAGGAGTCATTTGAAGTAACCCGTGGAGACAAGTATCCCCTTATGACTCCAAAAATGGAGCTTGTTGTTAGCCTGCTACAAGAAGCATTTTCCAACGGGCGAAAGGTGATCGTGTTCGCCCTTTTCAATAGGGTTGGGGATTTGATAAGGGAAGCCCTACCTGGATTTGTCCATGCATACTGGGGAGCGATCAATGGCTCAACCCCCCCAGAAAACCGTCAGTCGATAATCGATGACTTCACAAGTCACGAAGGTCCCGGTTGTTTGGTGCTGAACCCCAAAGCCGCAGGGGCGGGCCTGAATATCACTGCCGCAACTATAGTGATCCATTACACTCCAGTATGGAATCCCGCACTTGAGGCGCAAGCAAGTGCGAGAGCTCACCGCCGTGGTCAAACGCAGCCCGTCACCATCTACAGACTCTTCTACAAGGATACAGTAGAAGAGGTGATGATTGATCGATCGCTGTGGAAAAGCGAACTAGCCAATGAAAGTGTTCCCGTCTCCTCTAGAGATGCAACAGATCTTAAGCGGGCCCTTGAAATCAAACCGGAAAGAATATGACCATTAAAGTTTTTTGCAAGACTCTCAGTGCCAACGATGTAGGTACTACAGGCACCCATCAAGGTGGAATTCTGGTTCCAAGAAACGAAGGAGAGCTGCTTTCGTTTCTGCCTTCTCTCGATCCGGCCATCAAAAATCCTGACGCATGGATCGAATGCGAGGATGAAACAGGTACCGTGCGCAAATTTCGATTTGTCTATTACAACAACAGGCTTCATGATCAAGGCGGTACCCGCAACGAGTATCGTATCACCTATATGACAAAATACCTGCGCGAATTGGGTGCTAGAGAGGGTGAAGAGTTGGAAATCTCAAAGGATGAGGCTTCGAACGTCTATAGAATTCGTTTGGTTCGAGCCCATTCGAATGCTTGCGCTCATGAAGACGACGAAGGCGTCAGAATTAAAATCAAGTCTGGCTGGCGGCGGATCCACTGAAAAGATGCGATGATTCTGGAGGTCCACGCGTTGAGAATCATAGGTGTTGGTAAGCTGTTTACGGCTGCTTTAAATCGAGCTTGAACTGTTAAACTCTTATGCCAGTAGCGGATGCGTATTGCCGGAGCGATTGTTGCGGAGTCATTCAGTATGTTTGTTCTGCACTTTTGGATATATGGGTAGCTATTTCTGTTGCCCGTTGGCTGGCTGTTTTTGCACGGAACCCAATGCCGAGAGCGTTGGTCAAGATAGAGATTAAACATTTGTGCTCCTAGTTGGCTGTCACCGTTAACCAAGGTGCGGTTCACTTTCGGGGATGTCTGGTGTCTGACTAGTTCAGTAAGTTTTATTAGCACATTCTGGTCTCGGCGTGTTCTTCTCTAGATCAATGAGAGTGTGAAGTGGTAGTAGTACTTGGTGGGATGCGAGCGATCTTTCAGGTGTCGATTTAGGAACCAGCGATATGCTTGCACTCCCAGTTCCTTGTGTTGTTTATTTGCCATCGTTGTGGGATCGCCATTTGTATGATTCGAGCTTGTCGCACACGACGTTGTTGGGTAGCCGTCGATCCAGTCAACACACCGCTCAGAAACTGATGATCATGGGGCATCAAGCCAAACTGATTTCACCGCAGTTCGTTCGGCCCTTCGTTAAAGGCAACAAAAACGATTTCGTCGATGCCGGGGTGATTTGTGAAGCCGCGTTGCGCCGGTCGATTCGCGTTGTCTCGCCCCAAACATGGTGGGTTGATGGCAATGTTGCGGCGCATCAATGCGACTGTTGCTGAGGACGACTGCATCCCTCGGCGTTGATCGATTGGAGTAACAGGGGCCAAGCGGCTGACGCTGACCCCTTTAAGCCTCGCGGTGCGTGATTCAACGCATCATGCCGAGTTCTGCATCATCCAGTAGCGCTTTACCCAAAGCACAGAGGTAGTGCGCCGCCCAGATCAGTTTGGGCTTGTCTTCCATCAGCCCGTCGATGGTCAGGTCCCGCGCGTAGCCCATCAGTTCCGAGGCCTGTTCGCGGGCGTTTTGACAAGGAATGCCTGCTTCGATGCGGAACAGTGGGTGGGTCTGGTTTTCGCCTTGAAAGAAGATGGTTTTACCAACTGTGCATTGGGTGTCTTCGGTTGTCATTGATCAATCTCCCTGGTTCTGCTGGTGCGCCGGCAAGCCGGGCTTGCGCAGGCTTTTCGCTCGGTATGCGAATCAATGCATCGGTTGCGGGTTGGCTGTTTGCTGTATTTGCGTCAGCGCGGATTCGAGTAACCGCCGCAGGGTTTCAAGCTCGTGCATCGAGGCCATGATCAAAACCGATGCGGGTGACTTGGGCTGCATCAGAATTGCCTGCTGGGCTACGGCTTCTGCACAGAGCGCGTAGTCCGAGGCCATCATGATCGTGTCTTCCAGGGAGTGGAGGTGGTGGGGTGGGTCGGGTCGGGGACTATCTTCAACATGATTGCTTCCATTTCAGGGCTGTCACCATCTGCTGTCAAACAGAGGGTGGCAGCTGTACGCGGGTTGACAGACCGGCGGAAACAACAAGTTCCGGCGCACGCAAGCGTGCCCGCACGTACAGCCGCCATAACGACGAGCCGTTTTGTTGTTTACCGTCGCGACCTGTCAAAGTCATGCCGTTGATGAGCAACGACCCACCGAGACTAAAACCCTGAAAAAATGACCGCAACGGAAAACAGGCGCAGGCAGTATCTTTGGGAAACGCCCTACAAGAAAGGGGTTAAATCCGATTTTTTCGACCCGCAGCGCCCAAATTCCAGGCACAAAAAAAGACGCCCGAGGCCCCTTCGATAACACTGCAGGTGTCTACTCGATGCGCCGTTACCGGTGCAGGACGACGCGCTGCGGGTCAGTGGCACTCATAACGGCAACGGGTCGCTGCCTGGACTGAACTGCGAGAACATCCAGTCGATGAACACCTGGGTCTCGGCGACCGCATCCTGGGATACCCCGTAGTAGTAACGGGTCAGTGGCAGGCGCAGGTGTGGCAGTGGGCTGTGCAGGCGACCGGTGGCCAGGTCCTTGCCCAGCAGCGAGGCCGGACACAGCGCCACGCCAAGTCCATCGACGGCGGCCTGCAGCACCAGGTGCATGTGGTCGAACTGCAGTCTTGGCTGGCGCTGCGGCTGGCTGATGCCGGCCAGTTTGCACCAGGCCGCCCAGTCGCCACTGCGGGTGCGGCCCGAGAGCAGGGTATGGCGCAGCACATCGCTCGGTGCAATTACCGGTATCGCCTGCAGCAGGGCGGGTGCGGCGACCAGCAGCATGTCGTCCTCGAGCAGGACGTGCGGTTCCACGTTGGCCGCCCAGCCCGAGCTGCCACGGCGTACCACCACATCGAAGGCTTCCCGTGACTGGTCCGGGGCCAGGGTGCTGGTGATCACCTCAGGCTGGATGTCCGGATGCTGCGCCATGAAATCGGGCAGACGCGGGATCAGCCAGCGCACCGCGAAAGACGGTCGGACATTGATCACTACCTTGCGCGGCGCACTGCCGCGGGTCAGGGCGTGGGTGGCGTTGGCGATCTGCGCCAGGCCCTGGCTGATCTGTTCGAAATAGGCCTGGCCGATCGGGGTCAGCAGCGATTGCCGGTTGCGGCGTTCGAACAGCACCACCCCCAGGTGTTCCTCGAGCAGCCGGATATGGCGGCTGACGGCGCTGTGGGTAACCTGCAGCTCTTCGGCGGCACGGCTGAAGCTCTGGTGACGCGCAGCTGAGGCAAAGGCACGGACGGCGTTCAAGGGCGGGAGGTCGGCGATCATCTGTCTAATTTAGTCACATCAAAGGCGCAATAAAAGCGTTTGTCAGCAGTTGCGCTTCGCGCCACCCTGAAGGCCGCTCTTTCTGCCCTGGCCGCCGCCCATGTCTGTGAACACCACCAAGCTACCGATCGGGATGCGCTGCGCGCTGCCGTGATACTTGGCCTGTGCCTTCCCGGCGATGTCCTGCTGTATCTGCTGCTGCCGATGCAGGCGCTGTAAGGCGTCACCCGTATCCAGGCGCTGTGTGGCGAGCGGGGGTGGAGGCGTTATCAAGGCTTGCAACCGTACCTCTATGTGGTCGGTGCCGGCCTGCTGTTCACCGGGCTGCTGGGGCAATACCTGCTCTGGGCGGCGCGGACGTTGTTGAACCTGCTGCCAGGAGGCATGCTGCATGGCTAGTTATGGACTGTTCCTCATTCTCGCGACGCTTACCGTACTCAGCCCTGGCCCCGGAGTGGTGCTGACACTTTCCAACGCCCTGCGCCATGGATGGAGCGGCGCGCTGCCCGGGATCCTCGGTATCGCCTTGGGCGCCTTCATCGTCGCCGGACTCTCGGCCAGCAGTGTCGGGTTGATCCTGGCGACCTCTGCGATGGCGTTCACCGTGCTCAAGTATGTTGGTGCCCTGTACCTGCTGTACCTGGGGGTCAAGATGTGGCGCACGCAGCGCTTTATCTCCGAGCTCACGGTGACCGCCACGCAACCCTGGCGCCGTTTTGTCGAGGCGCTGTCGATCCAGTTGCTCAACCCCAAAGCAGGATTTTTCTTCCTGGCGGTTTTCCCGCAGTTCATCCGTGCGCAGGACAGCTACTACAGCCAGTTCTTCATACTGGTGTCGTCCTACGCCCTGCTGGTGGTGCTGGTGCACACCGGCTATGCGCTGATGGCCAACGGCGCCAGGGGCTGGTTGTCGACCAACCGCGGCGCGCGGATTGTCGGCAAGCTTTCGGGCGTCACTTTCTTCTGTTTTGGCATGCTGATGGCGTCGGCCAGCAAATGAACCGTTTTGAATGTAACCAGGAGGCTGCATGGCCAGGAAGGCACTGGAATTCCTGCTGTCGGATGACGACCGCGTACATCTGAGGAAGACTGCCCGCTCCGGGCGAATGCCCTATCGTAGCGTTACCCGGGCCTCGATTCTGCTGTTGCTGGACAGTGGACTGACACCGAAGGAGGTCAGCTTGCGGCTGAACGTTACCGCACCAGTGGTGTTCAAGTGGCGTAGTCGGTACTTGGCCAATGGTATCGACGGGCTCGAGGATCTGCCGCGTGGTGGGGTGGGTAGGGGATTGTCGATGGTGGGGTGAGGGCGACTGCGCTTTGGTGAGTCAAATTGCTGATCTCAACGCGTTGCCTACCCTATTCATAGCCCATCAGTTCCGAGGCCTGTTCGCGGGCGTTTTGGCAAGGAATGCCGGCTTCGATGTGGTTTGGGAAACGCCCTACAAGAAAGAGGTTAAATCCGTTTTTTCGACCCGCAGCGCCCAAATACCAGGCACAAAAAAAGACGCCCGAGGGCGTCTTCTTCTTTGGATTTGGTGGAGCCGGGGGGATTTGAACCCCCGTCCGCCAGTACTCCGCTGTCGGTACTACATGCTTAGCCGTGTCTACTGATTTAATCCGCAGCCGCCCGACGGGCAGGGTGCTTTGGATGAGTTGTGTAAGTTTTAGTCACTTCGCCCACAACGTGCTACGCGACGATCCTGTTCTGTATGACAATCATTTCGGGTTTACAGGCATCCCCTAGTGATTGCTGGAGCCGAAGCTACCAGAAGCAAAGGTCACTTACGCTGCGAGAGCGTAGGATTCCTCGCCGTAGGTTTCGTCATTGGCAACTATAGAAGTTGCAACAGTGGATTTACGAGTTCTGTTACCAACTCGGCATGCACCTAGAGTTTCGCTACCGGCGTCGAATCCTAATCGGCCCCGCACTAGCTCTTGGCTAACGCACCTTACGGCGCGTAGGACGGAGTATACGCCATTGCGCGGGCGACGTCGACAGCCGGTCCAGTCGCCCGCTTTTGGGCTTACGCGCCGCCGCTGCTGCTGCTGCTGCCTTTCTCGGTTTTTTCCAGGCGCTCCAGGACCTTGCTGGTAATGGCAATGCATTCCTTGGTATCGCCCGAGGCCTGGGCGGCCTTGGCTTTGTCGACGTGCTCGGTGATGGCTTTGTCCAGGCCTTCGGAAGTGGCGCCGGCGGTGGCCATGCTGTCGTCGATCTTTTGCAGGTTGGCGGCGCAGAGGTCATCGGCGGCGAACACCGGCGAAGCCAGCAGGGTGGCGGCCGCGAACAGGGCCGAAAGTGCGGTACCTTTCATGGGTGTCTCCTCTGGGGCCTCTGGAAGGTGGGCCTGTAAGGTGGACTGCGGGGGATTGGCGGGGGTTCCATCGGGATGTGGCGGGGCGATATTGAGGTGGGGATGGCACCGGCGTTGCCGGTGTTCGCGGGTGAACCCGCGGATACGGCGGGCTGTGTATAACCACCGATGTGTGGGCACCACCAATCGGTGTAGGGGCGGGTTTACCCGCGAATGCGGTGGTGGCTGCGACGGTGGACGACGGGTAGAGATTTGCCAGCAGGGCTGGCCTCTTCGCGGGTAAACCCGCTCCTACGGGGGGGCTGTGTATAACCACCGATGTGTGGGCACCACCAATCGGTGTAGGGGCGGGTTTACCCGCGAATGCGGTGGTGGCTGCGACGGTGGACGGCGGGTGGGGATTGGTCAGCAGGGCCGGCCTCTTCGCGGGTGAACCCGCTCCTACGGGGGGCTGTGTATAACCACCGATGTGTGGGCACCACCAATCGGTGTAGGGGCGGGTTTACCCGCGAATGCGGTGGTGGCTGCGACGGTGGACGACGGGTGGGGATTGGTCAGCAGGGCCGGCCTCTTCGCGGGTGAACCCGCTCCTACGGGGGGGCTGTGTACAACCACCGATGTGTGTCCACCACCAATCTGCGTAGGGGCGGGTTTACCCGCGAATACGGTGGTGGCTGCGCCGGTGGACGGCGGGTGGAGATTGGCCAGCAGGGCCGGCCTCTTCGCGGGTAAACCCGCTCCTACACAGCGCTCCCCACCTATATCAGCGTGTTATAGGCTGCGTGGCCGGGTGACGCGGTCCACCAGGTAGACCAGGCCGTGGTAGTCGATGCCGCTGTGGCTCGACAGGCCAATCTCGCAGGTGCGGCTGGTGGAAATACCTTCGCTGCAATACTGCACGGCGTCCTTCAGGCTGCGCAGCGAGTGGGCGTTCAGCTCGGGGGTGGTGAAGCCTTTGTCACCGGCAAACCCGCAGCAATGAATGCCTTCCGGGATCACCACCTGTTTGTTGCAACGCCGCGCCAGGTCGATCAAGGCCTGGCTTTCGCCCAGGTGCTGGGTGCTGCAGGTCACGTGCACGGCTACCGGTTCGTCCTGGGGGGTGAACTCCAGGCGGTCGAGCAGGTGGGTGCGGATGAAGCGCACCGGGTCGTACAGGTCCAGCCGGGTGTCGCTCAGGTCCTGCACCAGGCGCAGGGTGCAGGGGCTGGTGTCGCAATAGATCGGGTCGAGGCCGCCGCGGCTGGCGTGCAGCAGGGCGGTGATCAGTTCCTGGCGCTTGTGTTCGGCCTGCTCGGGGTAGCCCTTGGAGGCGAACGGTTGGCCGCAGCACAGGCTGTCGGCGTTGTCGGGGAACACCACCTGGTAACCGGCCTTTTCCAGCAGGGCGCGGGTTTTGTCCAGCAGCGAGCTTTGCTCGCGGTCGGCATAAGCCGGGCCCATGACCCGGGAGACGCAGGCAGCCAGGTACACCACGCGGGGGCGGGCGTCGTTGCTGGTAGCGCCGAAGGCCAGCGGGCGCAGCGGTTGCGGCATGGCCGGGGTCCATTGGGGCAGGCGGCCTTTGCTGGCTTTGCTCAGCGAGGCGCTCAGGCGGCCCAGGCGCGGGGCGCCAAGCAGCTTGCGTGCGGTGTTGGCGGCGGTCAGGGTCAGGCGCGCACCGCTTAGGGCAGTGTGGAAATGCTCGGCCAGCCAGTCGGCGGTTTTAGCGTGGTCGGCGGCCTGGCTGCGCAGTTTTTTCACCAGCTCGCCGGTGTTGATGCCGACCGGGCAGCGCTGGGCGCACAGGCCGGTAGCGGCGCAGGTGTCGATGCCCTGGTACTGGTAGCTTTGCATCAGTTCACGTGTATCGATGCCGGCGCGTTGCTTGGCCTGGATGTCACGCCACATGACGATGCGCTGGCGTGGGCTGAGGGTCAGGCCCTTGGACGGGCACACCGGTTCGCAGAAGCCGCACTCGATGCACTTGTCGACAATTTCGTCGGCGGCAGGCAGCGGCTTGAGGTTTTTCAGGTGGATATCCGGGTCGTCGCTCAACACCACGTCGGGGTTGAGGATGCCGTTGGGGTCGAGCAGGCGCTTGAGCTTCCACATCAGCTGGTAGGCATCGTGGCCCCACTCCAGCTCCACGAAGGGCGCCATGTTACGCCCGGTGCCGTGTTCGGCCTTGAGCGAGCCGCCAAACTCCACCGCCACCAGCTGCGCCACGTCGTCCATGAACGCCTGGTAACGGGCGACTTCTTCGGCGCTGTTGAAACCTTGGGTAAAGACGAAGTGCAGGTTGCCTTCCAGCGCGTGGCCGAAAATGATCGCTTCGTCATAGTGATGCTTGTCGAACAGCTGGATCAGGCGGTTGACGCCTTCGGCCAGTTGCTCGACGGGGAAGGTCACGTCTTCGATGATGACCGTGGTGCCGGTCTGGCGCACGGCACCGACGGCGGGGAAGGTGTCCTTGCGGATTTTCCACAGCTGGTTGTACACGGCCGGGTCTTCGCTGAAGTCCACTTGCTGTTCCAGCGGGAAGTCGGCGATCGAGGCCATGACCTGCTGCAGTTGCTCGTGCAGCAGGCTCTGGCTGGCGGCGCGGGATTCGATCAGCAGGGCGCAGGCATTGTCCGACAGGCCTTTTACCCACAGCGGCATGCCGGGCATGTTCTGCACCGAGCGCAGGCTGCGGCGGTCGAGCAGTTCCACGGCCGAGACCGGCTGTTGTTTGAGCACGGGTACCGCGCGGCAGCAGCTTTCAACGCTGGGGAACACCAGCAGGGCGCTGGCCTTGTGCGGGTGGTCGGGCACGGTGTCGTACGTGACGGCGCTGATGAAGCCCAGCGTGCCTTCCGAGCCGACCAGCAGGTGCTGCAGAATGTCCAGCGGCTGGTCGTAGTCCACCAGTGCGTTCAGTGACAGGCCGGTGGTGTTCTTCAGCCGGTATTTGTGCCGGATGCGTTCAGCCAGCGCGGTGTTGGCGCGGGTTTCGCGGCCCAGGCGGGCCAGTGCTTCCAGCAGCTCGGCGTGGCTGCTTTCGAAGGCGGCGACGCTGGCCGGGTCTTCGCTGTCCAGGCGGGTGCCGTCGGCCAGCACCAGGCGCAGGCCCGCCAGGGTGTGGTAGGTGTTCTGCGCGGTGCCGCAGCACATGCCACTGGCGTTGTTGGCGACGATGCCGCCGATCTTGCAGGCGTTGATCGAGGCCGGGTCGGGGCCGATCTTGCGCCCGAAGGGGGCCAGCCAGGCGTTGGCCTGGGCGCCGATCACGCCGGGTTGCAGGCGAATCTGCTCGCCCTGGCGACGGATTTCGCGGCCGTTCCAGTTATCGCCGAGCACGATCAGCACCGAATCGCTGATGGCCTGGCCAGACAGGCTGGTGCCGGCAGCGCGGAAGGTGACCGGCACCCGCTCGCGCTGGGCCAGTTTGATCAGGCCAACCACTTCGTCCTCGGACTCGACGCGCACCACCAGCTTGGGGATCAAGCGGTAGAAGCTGGCGTCGGTGCCGAAGGCCAGGGTGGAGGTGGGGTCGTCGAAGCGGCGTTCGGCGGGGATCAGGCGCTCGGCATCACGCAGGAACGCGGCGGGCAGGCTCATGCAGTCTCCTCGCGGGGCTGTGGCGTCTGTGCGCTACATGCCCCGGGTCATTCAGGCGGTGGTTCTTGCAGGCGTTCAGGCGCCCAGTTCGCGTACCAGCGAGTCGCGGGTGATCTCGCTGATCGACTTGGCACCGGTCAGCACCATGGCCACGCGCATTTCCTTTTCGAACAGCTCAAGCAGGTTTTTCACGCCGGCCTGGCCATGCACGGCAAGGGCGTAGAGGAAGGCGCGGCCGATCAGTACGGTGTCGGCACCCAGGGCAATCATGCGCACCACGTCCAGGCCACTGCGAATGCCCGAGTCGGCCAGAATCTTCAAGTCGCCTTTGACCGCGTCGGCAATCGCCGGCAGGGCGCGGGCACTGGACAGCACGCCGTCGAGCTGGCGGCCGCCGTGGTTGGACACCACGATACCGTCGGCACCGAACTTGACCGCATCGCGGGCGTCATCGGCATCGAGAATGCCCTTGATGATCATCGGGCCGTCCCAGAACTCGCGGATCCACTCCAGGTCTTTCCAGGAAATGGACGGGTCGAAGTTGTTGCCCAGCCAGCCGATGTAGTCGGCAAGGCCGGTGGGGTTGCCACGGTATTTGGAGATGTTGCCCAGGTCATGCGGGCGGCCCATCACGCCCACGTCCCATGCCCACTCGGGGTGGGTCATGGCTTGCAGCACGCGGCGCAGCGGGCCGTTCTTGCCGCTCATGCCAGAGTGGGCGTCGCGGTAGCGGGCGCCGGGTACGGGCATGTCCACGGTGAACACCAGGGTCTTGACGCCGGCGGCCTTGGCGCGCTCCAGGGCATTACGCATGAAGCCGCGGTCCTTGAGTACATACAGCTGGAACCACATTGGCCGGTTGATGGCGGGCGCCACTTCTTCGATCGGGCACACCGACACAGTCGACATCGTGAACGGGATGCCGTGGGCCGCCGCTGCACGCGCGGCCTGCACTTCGCCACGGCGTGCGTACATGCCGGTGAGGCCGACCGGGGCCAAGGCCACCGGCATGCTCAGGGTTTCGTCGAACAGCTTGGTTTCCAGGCTGAGCTCGGACATGTTGTTCAGCACGCGCTGGCGCAGGGCGATGCCGGCCAGGTCCGAGACGTTGTGGCGCAGGGTGTGCTCGGCGTAGGCGCCGCCGTCAGCGTAGTGGAACAGGAAGGGGGGCAGCTTGCGTTGGGCCGCGGCGCGATAGTCGGTAGAGGCAGAAATGATCATGGATTCTCGCAGCGTTGCTTGTGGGAGTGCCGGGCGCGCGACGGCGCCCGGCCCCTTTCACTTTAGTGATGAACCAGCATGCCGGTCAGCCAGTAAGCCTGGACCAGGGTGATCAGGCCGACGATGGTGGCGAAGAACAGGCTGTGCTTGACGGTGAAGCGGAACAGGTCGGATTCCTTGCCGACCAGGCCGGTAGCGGCGCAGGCCACGGCGATCGATTGCGGCGAGATCATCTTGCCGGTTACGCCGCCGCTGGTGTTGGCCGCCACCAGCAGGGTGTCGTTGACCCCGATCTGGTGCGCGGTGGTGGCCTGCAGCGAGCTGAACAGGGCGTTGGACGAGGTGTCCGAGCCGGTCAGGAACACGCCCAGCCAGCCGAGGAACGGCGAGAAGAACGGGAACGCGGCGCCGGTACCGGCCAGCACCAGGGCCATGGTCGAGGACATGCCCGAGTAGTTGGTGACGAAGGCGAAGGCCAACACCATGCCGATCGACAGAATCGGCCAGCGCAGTTCCCAGAAGGTTTCTTTGAAAGTGGTAAGACCAGTTTTGAAGTTGATCTTCAGCACCGCCATCGAGATCAGCGCCGAAAGGAAGATCGCGGTGCCGGTGGCGGAGATCGGGTCGAGCTTGAACACCGCTGGCATGGCGGTCGGCGCGGCAACGATCGGTGCGGTCTTGATCACCAGCTGGTCGAGGTGCGGGATGGCGAAGTTGAACACGAAGTTGTACATCGCGCCGCCCGGAGCGAAAGCCGCCTTGAACGGCTTCAGGGTCCAGATGGTGACCAGCACGGTGAGGATCAGGAACGGCGACCAGGCCTTGAAGATCTCGCCAAAGCTGTACGGGCTAGGCTGGCTGCCGCTTGGCTGCACAACGGCTGCGCCGACACTGCCTTTGGCCTCGCTGAACGCACGCTTGGGCTGCCAGACTTTCAGGAACAGGGTGAGGCAGATCAGGCTGGCCAGGGCCGAGGTGATGTCTGGCAGTTCCGGGCCGATGAAGTTCGAGGTGAAGTACTGGGTGACGGCAAAGCTCAGGCCGGCGACCAGGGCGGCAGGCCAGGTTTCCTTCACGCCACGCAGGCCATCCATCATGAACACCAGCCAGAACGGCACGAACAGCGACAGCAGCGGCAGCTGGCGGCCGGTCATGGCGCCGATGTGGAAGGCGTCGATACCGGTGACCTGGCCGGCCACGATGATCGGGATGCCCAGGGCGCCGAAGGCCACTGGCGCGGTGTTGGCGATCAGGCACAGGCCGGCAGCGTACAGCGGGTTGAAGCCCAGGCCCACCAGCAGTGCGGCCGTGATGGCCACCGGTGCGCCAAAGCCTGCCGCACCTTCGAGGAAGGCGCCGAAGCAGAAGCCGATCAGCAGCACTTGCAGGCGCTGGTCGTCGGTAATCGACAGCACCGAGCTGCGGATCACTTCGAACTGGCCGCTCTTGACCGTGAGTTTGTACAGGAACACCGCGGCAACGATGATCCAGGCAATTGGCCAGAGGCCATAGAGGAAGCCGTAACCCGCGGCGGCGAGGGCCATGTCGACAGGCATCTGGAAGGCGAAGATCGCCACCAGGATCGACAGCGCGAGGGTGATGCTGCCCGCTACGTGGCCCTTGAGGCGGAACACGGCGAGGGCCAGGAAGAAGAACACGATAGGGATGACCGCCGCCAGTGCGGACAGGCCAAGACTACCAAGCGGGCTATAGAGTTGTTGCCAGGTTTGCATATGGGGTGGCCCCTAATTGTTGTTGGTCAGGCACTGGCATTGGATAATTGGTAAGACCAATTTACAATGGCTGGGCGCTAGGTTAAAAGCGCTGCCGTGGGTGTGTCAATTTGTCCTGTGCAAAACTTTGGTCGCGTACCGATGAGCGGGCATCTGATGTGCTGGGAAAATCGCGGCTTGATGGGTGTTTGCGTGGCCTGGATCGGCGAGAATAGACACCCCCTGAAATTTGCCGGGGGTTTGTGGAGAGCATGTGATGGTTTTTGATCAGGTACGCCAACGGCGCCTGTCCGACGACATTGTCGATCGGCTGGAAGGGATGATTCTGGAAGGCACGCTGACCTCGGGGCAGCGGCTGCCGGCCGAGCGCGTCCTGGCCGAGCAGTTTGGTGTGTCCCGCCCGTCACTGCGTGAGGCGATCCAGAAGCTGGTGGCCAAGGGGCTGCTGGTCAGCCGTCAGGGCGGGGGCAATTTTGTGGCGGAGTCGTTGGGGTCCACCTTCAGCGACCCGTTGCTGCAGTTGCTCGAGCACAGTGCCGAAGCGCAGCGTGACCTGCTCGAGTTTCGCCATACCCTGGAGGCGTCCTGCGCCTATTACGCTGCCCAGCGTGCCACCGAGCCGGACCGGGCACGGTTGAAGGCGGCCTTCGATGCGCTGCAGGACTGCTATGCCAGGGTCGATGAGGTGACCCGTGCGGAAGAGGGCGCGGCTGATGCGCGCTTCCACCTGGCGATCGCCGAGGCCAGTCATAACGCGGTGTTGCTGCACACCATCCGGGGGCTGTTCGACCTGCTCAAGCGTAACGTGGTGACCAACATCGGCGGCATGTACCAGCAGCGTACCGAAACCCGGGACATGCTGATCAGTCAGCACCGGGAGCTGTACCTGGCGATTGTCGAGGGCAGGGCGGAGGATGCGCGAGAGGTGTCCAGCCGGCACATTTTGTATGTGCAGGAGGTGCTGCATGAGGCGCACGAAGAAGCGCAGCGGGTGGCGCGGGCAGAGCGGCGCAGCGGGCGCTGAAACTTTTATGGGCAGTACCGGCCTCTTCGCGGGCAAGC